>CAYGTJ010000146.1:1350-3131 GCA_964352755.1 uncultured Alphaproteobacteria bacterium | reverse complement strand
GTTCAAAGACGCAACAACCCGTGCGGCAACAACTTCTGCCATTTCATCTTCACGGGCTTGGAAGTTAGATTTTTCTTGTTCGAGCTTTGCCTTTTCATCTAATAATTGAGCAACTTCTGTTTCAAAACTCGAAATTCTTTTCTTAAGTTCATCTCTTACCCCGACAAAGTACTTGCGCTGTTTAAGCAAAGATTTCTGTGCTTTTTCAAGTTTTGCCTTTTGCATCCCTAATCGACGGGCTTTCTCTTGGGCTGACCCTTCTGATGCCCGAGTTTCTGCAATGTTTTCCCTCAGCTGCGCCATCTGATCTTCGACGTGTCCACGTTTGGCCTCAAACGAATCCTCAAGTGCGGCCACTGCCTTACGTTCAGCATTTAATGCTTGTTTCATCGCATTTATTGCGCGCTGTCTCTCTGTAAGCTTTGCATGTCGACTTTGTAGTTTCATCCGTTCTTGCTGAACTTCCATTCGTGCCGCATTCATCCTGAACTCAGCTGCTTGCATTTTGGCCTCACTTTCCGCATGACCGGCAGCTGCATTTGCAACAGCACGTGAGAGTCGTGACTCGGCTTCACGTTCACTGCGGCGTGCTTCTTCGGCACGCGCATTTGCAACCATGATTTTTTGCTTCATGTCGTCTAGCATCTCAGGTGTCGCAATAATATCACCTGTTTCTGCATCGTGAATTTCCCAATCTTCATCATCATTCTTTAGGCGAACGATTACTTTCTGCTCGTTGGCATTGTCGATTGTTACGTGCTTTGTTCCTGCAACATCATCAACTTCAACCGCATCATCAGAATCATCCTTTGAACGGGCTTGCGCAACGGCAGATTCCATTTTGGCACGGCGATCGGCCGCGGCCTTCATTTGTGCTGCACGGAAATCGAAGGGCGTAGATGCAGAAGATCCAGCACTACGCATTAATCCCATACGATTTACACCAGACATCGATGATTGTTTAGGTGCCGCCAAACGAGTCGTTGCAAGATCCATCCCACGCGATTGGTTTGAAGCACCTGGACGTGTTTTCATCATGGCATCAAATCTTGCCATATTTGAGGGTGAGGCGTTTTCAGATGCATTACCAGACACATTAACAGGAGGCATCATTGGCCCAGCTGGTCGGCTATATGTCGGCTCAGATGGCGCCACCGATGGTGACCGCATTGGCGCAGGCGAAGCTGGTGACGTTGGACGTTGGACGCTACGAAGTTTACTACGGTCAAATCCTTGAATTTGTGCGACTAAACCACCATCCATTGATGGGCGCGCAGGTGCCGCAGGTCTTGATGGCGGTGTCGGACGACGCATTGGTGGGGGTGGTGGCATTTTGCGTGCTGATGGTGCAGGCATTGACAAAGGTGCTGGTGCACGACCCTGAAACTTAGGGTTCTGGAACATAGGGTTCTGGCTCATCATCATCGGACCAGCGGGACGGCTGTATGTTGGTGCAGATGGCGTTGGCGGTGTTGGTTTACGTAACGATTTAAACCGACTTGCCGCACCTGCAGCCGCAAACGGTGATGACCGCACGGGCGCAGATGGCGCCGCAAATGGCGCCGAAGATGGTGGCGTTGAACGCTGAACACTGCGAAGTTTACTGCGGTCAAATCCTTGAATTTGTGCGGCGAGGCCTCCACCCATGGATGGACGCTTAGGTGCAGGAGGAGCCGTTGGCTTAGGTGGCATCATCGGCCCAGCTGGTCGACTGTATGTTGGTACTGATGGCGTTGGCGGTGTTGGTTTACGTAACGATTTAAACCGACTTGCCGCACCTG
>CAYGTJ010000146.1:0-1250 GCA_964352755.1 uncultured Alphaproteobacteria bacterium | reverse complement strand
CAGCCGCAAACGGCGATGAACGCGTGGGCGCAGATCGTGTTGATCGTAGCGCAGAAGATGAAGACGCTGATGATCTCACTGATTGTGATGATCCTCGCTTTGCCGCAGCTAAATAGTTCATTGCAGGTGATGAACGCGTTGGACGTAATGCGTTTGCACGGGACGAAGTTCCCCGAGAAGAGCCCTGGGATAAGCTTGAAAGTGAAGGAAACTTATGTGTGGGTGTCGCTGTTGTAGGCTTCGGTGCGAAAGATGGACGTCGAGGTGATGGTGATACGGAACGTTGCGTAGAGCCCGCACGTTGTTGGGGTGGCGCTTTACGAAGTGCCGCTAAGTAATTGGAGCGCGGTGATGAAGGAGAGGCTGTAGTTGCTGTGCCGCCACGACCTAATCTGGGGAATGACGATGAAGGAGTTGTGCTTGTGCGCGCTGTAACCGTTTCGATTGACGATGCACCAAAAATTGCAACAAGCAACAAGCAGATATTTTTCTTTCGCAACATAAATTAACCCATTATGAATATCAATTTCTAAAATTTTATACGATATTGGTTAACGTATTATGAATGCGGGTTTAGTTTCTTTGAACCACGGATTTTATTCATAGTATCCGCCATCTTGCTGAGGGAATCCACCGTCTTGGGGGAAGCCACCATCTTGAGGGAACCCACCGTCTTCTGGGGCAGAAAAGTCCTGGGCAACCGCGTGACCAATTTCACCGCCGACACCGGGTAAATTACCGGCTTGCTGCATTGCATGTTCTGCAGCCAATTGTTGGGCGCCTTCTATGCCGCCGTCGCGGTACGCACCGATTACATCGCCCGCTTGCCCCGGGACAATGCCTTCAGCTTTTGATAGTGCGTGATCCTGAAGAGCCTCAACGCCACCTTCGGCATAAGCGTTAGCTATGTTTTTACCAAAACTACCTGGTACGCCTTGAGCTGCCATCCCAGCGAGCGCTTGGGTATCACCTGTCATGGCGGCTTGAGCTGCACCTTGCAAGCCTTGAGGGACTATCCCTTGCACGACATTTCCCCCAACGGATTTTGCTAAATGGCCTGCGATCCCCCCTGTTGCAGCGTTTGCCATTCCTGCAAACCCCTGAGCTTTACCAGCAGCACCTTGGGCTTAGCCTGCAAAGCCGTTTGCTTTTGCGAATAATCCTTTTTTCTTTCCTTTGCGAGATTTTTGCCCTTTATTATCGTCATCGCTATCGTCATCATCTGAATCCCGATCACGACCTCTACGGCT
>CAYGTJ010000145.1:0-3139 GCA_964352755.1 uncultured Alphaproteobacteria bacterium | reverse complement strand
CAGCTGAGCATGTGTTTCCCGTTTCAGCACTGAAAAAGGACAATGTTGATGCTATTAAAAGCATTCTCGTTGCGCGTTCTCCCGAGGGGCCGTGGATGTATCCTGAGGATCAACTGTCAGACCAGCCCGAACAAATCATGGCGGAAGAAATCACACGTAAATACCTGATGGAACAACTAGGACAGGAATTGCCTTATCAACTTATGATTCAAACGGATAAGTTCCAACGCCGATCGAAGCGCACAAAAGCGGGAACCCACCGTGATATTGTCCTGCAAGAAAAAATTGAGCACGCCCGAGCCTCTCAAAAAAAAAAGGTCAACGCGGCAAAGCCTGAGAAACTCAAAAGTCTCGGAATTGTTATTCGCAGTGAATTGAAAAAGTTTTTTGCCTGTGACGTGCATCTTTTCTTGAATGTGAAAGTTGACCCAAAATGGCGTGATAAGCGCGATTACTACGATTATTTAGGTCTTGATTTCCCCACGGAGTAAGAGGTTCTTGCAATGGATTGGCGTGATGTTGGGGTATGTGTTCAGTTACGACGTCTTGGTGAAACAAAAGTATGTGGTGCCTTTTTTACCCAAAATCATGGTGTCCATATGGGTGTCCTCCGTCAGAGCCGTAAACAGCCGATCCAAGTCGGCACTCGGTGTGAACTCACGTGGAAAGCCCGACTTGCTGAACATATGGGTACGTGGACACAAGTTGAAATCATTGATAACCCGATTGTGCATATTCTGGGGTCTCCGCTAAAAGCCCTAGCGTTGGCAAGTGCGGGTGAACTTGCGGCAAAACTGATGCCCGAACGCCAAGAGCACACCCATACCTATGATACCTACATTTGTTTTCTGGAAAGTTTGACCGGGGGAGATTGGTTGCCTGTTTACGCTGATTTTGAACTGCAAATCCTCAAAGACATTGGCTATGGGATGGATTGGACACAATGTGCGGTCACACAATCGCGTGATGACCTTGCGTTTGTTTCACCCGTTACGGGAAACGCGGCGAGTCAAAGTGCCGGTGCGGCGTACGCCGATAAGCTCATGCGATTACCTGAAACGAACGACGCAACGTGTGAGCAGCGTTTGCACATTTATGGACAACTGCTGACACGGCATTATGAAACGTATTTCCGAAATGCAGAACTACCTTTTGTGAGAAGCAGCTTACAAGAGCAGTTAAAGGGACATTGCTAGCGCGGCTTTAAGCAGTTCTTGCGTATACTTTTCGGTAGGGTTTTTAAAAATTTTCTCAGTTGCCCCGGCTTCACAAATGGCACCGTCCTTCATAATGATTACCTCGTGCGACATGTAGCGCACAACACTCAAATCGTGCGTGATGAAAATATAGCTCAAGCCCTTTTCATCTTGAAGTCTGCGCAATAGAGCAAGAACACTTTTTTGCACCTGACGATCTAGGGCGGAGGTTGGTTCATCAAGAATTAACACGCATGGATTAAGAATGAGACTACGCGCTATGGATACGCGCTGGCGCTGCCCTCCGGATAGTTCATGTGGATAGCGTCCCGCATAGGAATCATCAAGACCAACATCGTTGAGTGCCTGATGGAGGGTGTCTTTCGCATGCTGATCCCCGGTAAATAGTTTATGAAGAATGCCACCCTCACAGATAATATCACCAACAGTCATTCGCGGGTTAAGAGATGTAAATGGATCCTGAAAAACAATTTGTATTTTTTGACGAATGCGGCGAAGATCCTTGCGTGCAACCGTCATGAGATCTATTTCATTTTCATCCGTTATCAGTGTGGCAATCCCGTGAGATTTAACCAAACGTGTGATGGCAAAAGCAAGGCTGGATTTTCCTGAGCCACTTTCCCCCACAACGCCTAATGTTTGTCCGCGTTTGAGTGTGAAATTAACATTGCGCAGAGCATGGTGCCCCTTACGTGACGTAAATATGCCTTTCTTGTTATAATAGAGGTCTATATTTTTACCTGTGAAGATCACCGGGCTTTTTGCGTTCACCGTGCCACGTCCACCCGTTATTTGGGCATCGAGGAGTTTTTTTGTGTAGGGATGTTTGGGTGAAGAAAATACCTTTTTGGTCGATCCGTGCTCAACACATTTTCCATGCTCAAGGACGAGAATATCCTCAGCAAGATTTTTTACCACACCTAAATCATGGCTTATGAAAAGGATGGCCATTTGTGTGCGTTTTTGAATGTTCTTCAACAATTCCATTACATGATACTGCGTCGTAACGTCAAGCGCTGTTGTGGGTTCATCTGCGATCAATACTTTGGGATCACTGCTTAGCGCCATGGCAATCATTAAGCGTTGACGCTGACCACCGGAAAGTTGATGTGGATAGCGGCACATGATTTCCTCAGGATTAAGCAGTTCCACATCTGTGAGTAACGTATGTGCTTTGTGAAGTGCGGCTTCATGGGAAATCTGAGGGTTGATGATGAATAAGCACTCAAGCAGTTGTTGTCCCGCGGTGTGAAGAGGGTTGAGCGCCGAGAGTGGTTCTTGAAAAATCATGCCTGCGATGTTTTTACGCACATGTAGAATATGTGCATGGTCAGCAATTGCAGTTTTGTCCTTCACGTTGTCCGTGTTTAAGACCTCAACACCATCAACAACAATGCGCCCAGAGTCATGAAAGGCATTGGGGTAAGGCAAAAGCCGCAAGATGCTGTAGCCGCAAATGGATTTACCAGAACCGCTCTCACCGACGAGTCCGGTTATCGCTCCAGGTTTGATGCCGAATGATACATTTTTAACGATCTGACGTTTTGAACCATCGGGTTGGCGAAATCCAATGGATAGATTCTCAACAGATAAAATATGAGGGTGCGTCATGTCTTTGCTTCCTCAAGTTGTGACCGCGGATCAAACGCATCACGCACACCCTCACCAACGAAAATCAAAACCGCGAGAATCATTGCAAGTACACAAAATGCCGTAATACCAAGCCAAGGGGCATATAAGTTATTTTTCCCCTGAGCAAGGAGTTCCCCAAGAGAAGGAGACCCAGGAGGTAACCCAAAACCTAGAAAATCAAGAGACGTCAGCAAAGAAATTCCTGCGTTAATCATAAAAGGAAGATATGTGAGGATAGAGATCATCGCATTTGGCAAAATATGCTTAGTAATAATCTGCATATCCGGAAC
>CAYGTJ010000144.1:0-3164 GCA_964352755.1 uncultured Alphaproteobacteria bacterium | reverse complement strand
CTGGTAGATAAAGAAGGCCCCCTCATTCCGTTGATTGCTGAAACAGGTGGGCAAAACGCCATGATCGTTGATTCTTCGGCGCTTTTTGAGCAAACGGTAAAAGATGTGATTCGCTCAAGTTTTAAAAGTGCTGGTCAGCGCTGCTCGGCTCTTCGGGTGTTGTATATTCAAGACACAATCGCCGATGCCTTTATTGCAACGCTTATCGGCGCGATGAAAGAACTAACCCTGGGCGATCCTTGCCATATGCACACCGATGTTGGGCCGATCATTTCGCAAACGGCGAAATCTACGCTTGAAAAACATGTCACGACAATGCAGGAAAAAGGACGCCTCTTGTTTCAGACGGATAGCCCCACATCAGGTCACTTTATGGCGCCAACTCTCATCGAAATTGATCATATCAATGCCTTAGAAAATGAGGCGTTCGGACCGATTCTGCACATCATTCGCTTTAAGGGCAACGAAATCCCAAAGATTCTTTCAGATATCACGAACACACGTTACGGCCTCACCATGGGGGTGCATACGCGAATTTCATCACGCATCGATTTTATTCGGGAGAATGCGCGGGTTGGAAACCTTTATGTCAACCGCGATATGATCGGTGCTGTGGTTGAAAGCCAGCCATTTGGCGGCGAGGGTTATTCAGGAACAGGATTTAAAGCCGGTGGCCCCCATTATTTATATCGGTTCCTGGTTGAGCGCGCGTGCACGATCAACACGACAGCCCAAGGTGGGAATGTGAGCCTTCTCAATCTTGAAGAGTCACACACTGACGCGTAATATGAGCCCCTGTTAGCTCAGCATGTTTTGTACTTCAGCCGCACCAATGAGCACCCCAATGAGGAGCACCAACAACCACACACCCGTGATTATTGGGCGCTTTTTGCGCATTTTTAGATAAACAATACCGGGTAAAATTACCGCTAAGATCAACAGCATAAACCCAGCAAAACCCAACGCCCCAATAAATCCGTGGGGATAAACGAGTGCGGCAACAAGTGGAACCCCCGAAACCCAGGCAAACTGTTTAATCGGCGTATTAAATACCTCTTTCCCCGGAAGAACATTGCCCAAATAATCACGGAGCGTCAGCCCCACGCCGATATAGGATGTAACAATTGCAAAAAACGAAAACACCTGTGCACTTATTCCAAAAAGGGCGCCGACTGTATCCGATGAACGTTCCTGTGCAGAATCTTGTAAGAGTGTTAAAAAAGGCCCCACATTATCTATATCAAGGGCACGCGCCAATGATCGCGTTTCACTGGATAGTCCCTCTAAAGCTACATACTGCCAAAGCAAATATACCAAAAGCGGAATAAATGACCCAAGCCCAAACGTCAACCAAAGATCACGACGGTTGGTGCCCACATATTTAATAATAACGGGGATACTTCCTTGAAACCCAAACGTGGTAAATAACACAGGAATAACCGCAAAAATCTCACTTCGTGTGGGCACATGTTCGGGGTGACTCTGTAGCTGAAGTTGAGGCGTCACATCATGGTTCAAAATAATCACAGACATAATACCAAGCGCCACGATCATCAGCATGAACAAATGGCGATTCACGTGATCAAGTGCAGGAATTTTATTAACCACAACCCCGCCGAGAAGCATGGTGAGAACAATCATATACACCCACGCCGGGAGATTAATAATAGGTGTGAATATCCCTTGCATAACTGATGCACCACTAACGGTATACGCGACCATCAAACTCCCGAAGAGGAGCAACAATGCACCCGCACCTATCCACGACCATACGCGTCCGAGTTCACGTCCCGCAATTTCAGGAATCGTCGGATGATCGGAAAAGCGAATCACAACCTCAGAGGCCAAAATCGCCGTTATGAGCATATACAACCAATAACACACCATGATGGACAGGCTGGCCGTCACACCAACACGAAGCCCCACGATTGGAAAAGCCAACATCCCTGCTCCAATTGTGGTTCCTGCTATAATTAATACACCACCCCAGACGCGTGATTTCATGGATTCGTCTCACTAAATTTGGAACTTAAGGTAGCGCATCTCACGGTTTTTATCTACTGCTGTGATAAAAGTTTGGATATATAGCATGCGCCTCCCCACCATCCCCGTAGATTTCATCGGTAGAAATTTTGAAATAAGCGTGTAAATTTAATGAAAAACACCAAAGAGATATCACATGATAAAACACACACTTATTACCGCTACACTGTTAAATTTCCTGACACTGAATGCCTCAGTACATTCTCAAGCGGAGTCAGAACACTCCTCAGCCGCAACAACCGTTCCCTTAGAGGTTTTCTTTGCGGATTATTATGAAGAGTTGGAAGCCGTCCCAAACGGTGTTGGATCAGAAGCATCCACCGCACCAACAGTTCCTTTTAATGAGGATAACACCGTTACTCTGGTTTCAGGAGGCGCATCACTCTCTTTTCCTGATGATCTGGGGGTTTCTGTGGACGGTGATTCTAGCAGCTCCCGCGCGAGCACCGCATCCGCAACACCCCAACCCGTCATGCATCAAAATGCCGTTGTACCTGAACCTCCACATCCTGGCCATCAGGCCGTAGGGCATATCGATGTTGCAGCTGGGAATCTTGAAGCTCTTGCCCAGCCCTTGGAATTCCCTGCACAAACAGTACCAGCACCGCAGGGCGCAATGCATGGGATGGCACACGCATTAACGGGTACGCGGTGCCATTCGGAACCAACACACCAACGTGGCGGGTAGGTTTCGTTTGTCGCGAGGGGTCTTATTTGAGGCGTTCGGTCATACACCCAATACGATCTCTCATATTGGCACAGGTTTTACGTGCAATTTCCATGGTATCGTAAGGACCAACATAAAGCGGATACAGTTTTTTGCCATTGTCTAACGCGATCATGGCGACTGTGCCTTCTTTGCCATTGAGTTCCGTATGAAATTTATCAGACACACGGTTCCATTCGCTGAGGGCACCATCATATGTTTGCGTAGTAGCCATACGCACCCAATACTCACCTTTTTTGGCAATTTCTGCACGGGTGGGGGGATTTACTGAAGCCCCGTTTTGCCGATCAGATGAGGTTTGATCTTTATCTTTCGGGGTTGGCGTAGGTTCTTTTGGAGGCGTCTGTGATTGCTCTTTGGCTTCGTCAGCGGTAATTTCTGTAAAGGGATGTGA
>CAYGTJ010000143.1:2900-3175 GCA_964352755.1 uncultured Alphaproteobacteria bacterium | reverse complement strand
CTTTCCGGGGGACACAAACAGATGGCGGCACTCGCCCGAGCCCTCGTTATAAACCCGAGCCTTCTTATTGCGGACGAACCAACCGGCAACCTCGACATGCGAAATGCCCGAAAACTGATGAAGATTTTTGAACACCTCCACAAAATGGGGACAACGCTCATAATCGCAACGCACAACCAAACGATTGTTAAGGAAAATCCGCACCCGGAGATTCTCCTCCAAGATAAGCGACTTATCTTTGTGCAACAGGCAGAAAAAATCGCACAAACGGGCAC
>CAYGTJ010000143.1:0-2890 GCA_964352755.1 uncultured Alphaproteobacteria bacterium | reverse complement strand
GCGACGCACCTATTTTGCAGCACACAGCTGAGGATAACAATCCCCACAGCGATGCGAAACACGCAGCTTCGCAATCACGCTATTCATCTTTTCATTCGTCGATTGAGCCTTAACATGCGATTTCCTTTTCACATCATCCCCCTGGAATCAAGCAAATCCAACAGCTGGATGTGCTGGGTAAATGGAATCAGTATTTTTCTGGCACTGTTTTTTGTGGTTAGTGCCTTAATTTTCCAACAAACGATGCATCAATGGCGAGAAAACACACGCCATGGATTTACAATTACCCTTCCCCCGACCGAAGGAAAAACGACGGCATCAGATCACAAGAATCAAGTCAACGTGCTGAACACCCTTAAAAACAATCCAGCTGTGCGTAACTATCATGTAATATCAAAGGCAACAATTCATGCGACCACTGATCTTACCTACAATGATCATTTGTCCAACTCGCCAACGCCAATCGTCATTGATATTGAAACACACCCGACAATGCCCCTTGATCTCAAAAAAATTGCAGATCAAGTCAATCGTCTTTATGCAGGCGCTGAAGTCTCACACACCCGGGAATGGCAACAAGGCTTACTCACACTTGCGCAAGGCGTGTACACACTGGGTATTTTTCTGACGTCTCTTGTTTGTTTGATCACGTTATCAATTATTTCATTTTCGACGTATACGAGCTTAATGATTCACATTGGAATTGTTCGCGCACTTATTCAAATGGGGGCAACGCGTTATTTTATCGCCAGTCGTTTTCAAATTCACGCCCTAACAACCACCGGCCTCAGTAGCCTCATTGGAATCGGCCTTGGACTTCTTGCAATTATTGTAACGTTAGCCTTGAGTCTCAACAGCGAGGCAAGCACACCCATTGCCATTCCTTATCTGCGCATTTTATTTTCGACGGCTGGGATTCCCCTCTTTCTCCTTATCCTAACTGTGGTGACATCACAGCTCACCGTTTATGTTGCCCTTAGACGCCTTAAACTCTGCTAGAGTTAAATCTTTTAAGGCATTAGGCAGGATGAAGAGTAATGCCGATGTTGGCCGCCTCATTAGAGGTCACATCAATTTTCAATCCGCACGCGTCTGCGCATGATTTCACCATCCAGGCCTGAATCAAATGCACATCAATGGCATCATCATCAGGAACATTTGCCCCGGTGAGAATGTCAACTTGTGCCCCCTTGAAATGAAAGCGAAGCCCTGAAATCTCAATTGTTAGGGACGATTGAGATGCCCCCAAAACCACTGTGTAAGGGCCCGTTGCAATGTGGTTCACCATCACCAGAATCCCGCCAAGAATACGTGTTTCCTTTGGTGAAAGTGTCATTTCATGACGCGTAATGGCGGCAAATCTGCCGTCTGTTATCTTCAAATACGAGGTTGTTTTTTGCGTGAATGTGGCAAGATTCGTAATACCATTATCACCCGTTGCCCCAAAAGTAAGACGAAACATCTTAAGTTTTTCATTGAGCGCAACAGCCCCCTCTCGCATGAAACCAAGTATATCACTATCCAGTGATAATGATGTCTCCAGAAGCTCAATGCCGTTCAAAACACTTGATGCAGGTGCTATAATATCATGGAGGATTTTCGAAACTAATCGTTGGTGAAGGATGAGATTCATGTTAATTTTGTTTCACGAAATAAATATATGACTACCTCAATTAATCGTTGCTTGTACACTTTTTTCTGCAACTGAATTTAGGATAAACTTTTTTAGACTGTATGGCGCGCAAACTTTCACAAATTGGCAAAAATACACGAAAAATCGCGCTCAGCTCTATATGCCTGTTTATGGCTTTTTATCTCGCGATGCCAGAACAACCCCAGGCACTTTTTCGTGGTTATGAGCAAGCAGCACCTGCGCCCGTTGAAGCCCCACAGCCCGATAATTTAATCAGTGAAGAACCCGTGAATATTGAATCAGGTGACACACTTGCAACAATTTTGCGCAATCAAAAAATATCCTCTTCGCAAATTAATGAGGCGGTTAAATCTATTGGCCGTGTGTTTAATCTTCGTGATCTACGCCCGACACATGAACTCTACATCACAACATCCCCCAATGACGAAGGCGACAGCCGTAATCTTCTAACGTTGCTTCTGCGTCCTAGTTTTAATAAAGAGATCACGCTCGAGCAGCAAGAAAACGGCACCTACGCCGCCGAACAAACATCACGAACCCTTGAGCGCCATATCAAAGGTGTTCGCGGATCAATTAAATCAAGTCTGTATGTTGATGCCATTGGCCTGGGTGTTCCCAGCAAAGCCGTCCACCAAATGATCACAGCCTTTAGTTATGATGTTGATTTTCAACGCAGCCTTCACCCGGGGAATAATTTCCGGATTATCTATGAGGTTCTCCACGATCCTAAGAATAAATCGGCGGATGTTGGGCGCGTGCTTTTGGCCGAGCTTGAAATCAACGGTGAAACGATTACGGTTTACTATTTTGATGAGTCTGAGCAATGGACAGGCTATTATCACAAAAGTGGGCGAAGTGTTCAAAAATCTCTCTTGCGAACTCCCATTGATGGCGCACGTATTTCGTCGGGGTTTGGCCGTCGTAAGCATCCAATACTTGGATTCACGAAACTGCATAAGGGCGTAGATTTTGCAGCCCCCACTGGCACGCCCATTTATGCCGCAGGCTCAGGAGTTGTCGAGCGCGCAGGCCGTTTTGGTTCTTACGGAAATTATATCCGCATTCGTCATTTTGGCACTGTTTTAAAAACAGCATATGCACATTTGTCACGTTTCGCTAAAGGCATGCGATCAGGTAAAAGTGTTAAGCAAGGCCAGGTCATTGGTTATGTTGGAACAACAGGTCGCTCAAAAGGCGCACATCTTCACTACGAAGTCATCAAAAATGGTGTCCAGG
>CAYGTJ010000142.1:0-3181 GCA_964352755.1 uncultured Alphaproteobacteria bacterium | reverse complement strand
GCACTCTACCCTGCTGAATTTCGCAAAACCCACATGGCGAAGGACATTCAAGAAACCTATGCGCATCTTGAAAATGCCGAGGAATCAGGGGAAAGTGCTATTGTGGCCGGGCGTGCGGTCTCCATTCGTAACAGTGGTATGTTTATTGATCTTCAGGATGCGTCAGGAAATATTCAGGTGTTTTCACACAAGAATAATCTGAGTGAACCGCAACTTGAGTTACTAAAACTCGTTGATCTGGGTGATATCATTGGTGTTGAGGGCACAATTCGCCGTACACCGCGCGGTGAGATCACACTTGATGCCACATGCATAACGTTACTGACGAAATCCCTCCTTCCCCCGCCTGAAAAATATCATGGACTCTCAGATGTTGAGACACGTTACCGCCAACGCTATCTTGATTTGATCAGTAATCATGAATCTCGGGATCGTCTAACAAAGCGCAGCCAGATTATTCAACACATTCGAACGCTCCTGCAAGACAAAGGGTTTCTTGAGGTTGAAACGCCCATGTTACACCCAATTCCCGGCGGTGCGGCGGCAAAGCCATTCATCACCCATCACAACACACTAGACATAGATTTGTATCTGCGTATTGCCCCCGAGTTGTACCTCAAGCGCCTCCTGGTTGGAGGGCTTTCTGAGCGGGTTTTTGAAATTAACCGCTCATTTCGCAATGAAGGTATTTCCACTCGCCACAATCCAGAATTCACAATGCTTGAGGCGTATCAAGCTTATGCAAACTTCGTTGATATGATGGATCTGACCGAAGACCTGACCGCAAGCGTTGTTGAAAAACTGCACGGAACAACGAAAATCACCTACGGCGATCATGAAATTGACTTCGCCAAGGGCTGGACACGTAAATCTATGCTCGATCTTGTAAAAGAACATACGAACACAGATCTTTCGATCCTAGACTTCAATGAAGCAAAGGAAAAAGCAAAAGATTTACACGTTGATACTAAAGGTCTTAATAAATGGGGTGAGGTCGTTGAGGCCGTTTTTGCAGAACACGTTGAGGCAAAACTTATTCAACCCACACATGTGACGGAACTCCCCACGGATATTTCACCACTGGCTAAGGTATCCCCCACAAATCCGCGCGTGACGGAGCGTTTTGAAACGTTCTGTAATGGCTGGGAAATTGCGAATGCCTTCTCTGAGCTCAATAATCCCCTCGACCAACGTGCACGTTTTGAAGAGCAAGTCGCCGCAGGTGCCGCAGGTGATGACGAAGCGCATAAAATGGACACTGATTTTGTAACGGCTCTGGAACACGGCATGCCCCCAGCTGGTGGCTTAGGCATTGGGATTGACCGCCTTGTCATGCTTGTTACCAATGCACAAAGCATCCGCGACGTTATTGCGTTTCCAACCATGCGACCCGTGATAAAGTAGTATCCGACACAACACCTGGATTGCTTGCAATTTGGGTGTTCTGCGCACATAATTACTCACGATAGTGATCGAGATAAACGAAGGAAAACCCATGCAAAACCGTGACACACAGGTACTTTGTATTCTTGATGGATGGGGTGCCTCGAAAGATAAAGCCTACAACCCCATTCTGTCCACGCCCACACCTCATTGGGATAAGCTCGTTGAGATGGGAAATTACACCGAACTTGCGGCATCGGGTTCTGCAGTTGGTTTACCTGAAAGACAAATGGGAAATTCTGAGGTAGGACACCTCACCATTGGGTCGGGTCGGGTTGTTGATCAAGACCTGGTGCGAATCAATAAATCTATCACAAATGATACGCTTAAGACGCAACCCAATTTTAAAGAATTCGTCGGAAACCTCCTTAAAAAGGGTGGTAAAGCCCACGTAATGGGGCTTTTTTCTGATGGCGGTGTTCATAGCCATTCGGATCACATGATTCACGTGATTAAGTGCCTGCAAGATGCCAATATTGAGGTCTGCCTTCACATCTTTTTAGATGGACGCGATACCCCGCCAACACACGCAAAAGACCACCTTAATAAACTCATGAAGGTACATCCATCTCTATTTAACAACCTCATGATTGCAACTGTTTCCGGGCGATTTTATGCCATGGATCGCGACGAACGTTGGGATCGGACACAAGCCGCTTACTTTGCGATAGCAAAGGGGGATACAGCCAGTGACCAGACACAAAATCGCTATACCGAACCATCTGACTACATTAACGCTCAATACAAAAAGGGCACAACTGATGAATTCATTCCCCCGGCTGTGCATAATAAATACGGGGGTGTACACTTCAATGATGGCATTTTCATGTGTAATTTTCGTGCGGATCGCATGCGTCAAATCGTTGGGGCGCTCGCGCTACCTGAGGGGGCGTTCACTAAGTTTAATCGGTTCATCAATAACACGCACACATTCTTGATCGCGGGGATGGCACCGTATTCGCCGAGGCTGGATCCTTATTTGCTCACTGTTTTTCCAAGACTTGAACTAAAAAACACCCTTGGTGAAATCTTGGCAAAGGCTCAAAAATCCCAATTTCGCTTAGCTGAAAGCGAAAAATACGCCCACGTTACCTACTTTTTCAATGGTGGAGCGGAACATCCTTTTAAACATGAAGAACGCCATATCATTCCCTCACCACAGGTTGCAACCTATGATCTCGCACCAGAAATGTCTGCGGATGCACTCACAACGGAGCTTGAAAATGCCATCAAAACGAAAGCGTTCGACCTGATCGTTGTCAACTTCGCAAATCCAGACATGGTGGGACATACAGGTAACACCGAGGCCACATCAAAGGCCATCGCGTATGTGGATCTGTGTCTGGGGCGTATTGATGCAGCCATGCAAAATCACGCGGGAAATCTTCTCATCACGGCGGATCATGGGAACGCGGAGAAAATGTTTGATCCCCTCACCCAACAACCCCACACCGCTCATACAACGGCGCTCGTTCCCTTTGTGCAAATTGCCTATGGTAACAACACGCAAACCAATCAAGATCTGCGCAAGAATGGCACACTTGCGGACATCGCCCCAACAATCCTTGATCTTATGAGTCTAAAGATACCTGACGAAATGACCGGCACGTCTTTGTTTAAACATGACGATTAACGTGTTACAGTTAGCTGAAATTAACACAATATAATGATGCTCTCTCGAATTCTTGGTCTTGGATCAATTCTCATTACGGCGTGTTTTGCCCAGATGTCCGATGAT
>CAYGTJ010000141.1:0-3193 GCA_964352755.1 uncultured Alphaproteobacteria bacterium | reverse complement strand
GCATTAAAGGACGTGCGAAACGCTTTGCGAAAATTGCTGGTGAAATGGTTTCGTTATCCGCTGTTGAGGAACTCGTGAATAAATGTTGGCCTCAGTCAATTAGTGCCGTCATATCGCGCCCCGATGTTACGCGTGGTGAACAGCTGATTGTTGTGACTGATAACGTTGACGCAAACACCCGTGATCTTGGTACCTTTATTCGAACGCAAGGTTTTGGGGAAATATACATTCCCAAGGAACTGCAGACGTGTGACGAAATGCCGGTGTTGGCTTCAGGAAAAGTCGATTTCGTATCACTTGCTAAGAAATATGCCAACGCGTAAATCATTTTGAGAACTAGCAATCTATCAGGATGTTGCTATAATTAGATTGTTACGTTTTGATTCCTTATGTTAATTAGTTTAACCTGTTTATTAATCGTTTTATTTGCGGCCGCTACGGTGTTTTTCCGCAAGCCAATGAATAGCGTTTTATCGCTCATAATGGCGTTTTTTTCAGTAGCGGGATTGATGATCCAAACGGGTCTTGAGGTAATAGGGTTTATTCTCATCATCGTTTATGTGGGGGCAGTCGCCATTCTGTTCATATTTATGTTGATGATGTTTCCAAGTGACCAGGAAAGTACTCAGGCCAGTACTCAGGCCAACACCTACGCAAGTGATATCAACAAAGGCGTTCTTCATGTGGCGATGAGTGCGGCCTTGTGTGTGTTGATGGCATATGTTGTTTTACAAATGCCTCTGCTGGATACGATGAATATTGTGACCTTTGATGTGGCCGAACTTGCGATTTCACTCTATCAAGAATACCACGTTGGTGTGCTGTTAATGGGGGGCGTGTTGTTTGTTTCAATGCTTGTGATTGTTGGGTTAACGTTGCCACGGGATTATTCGCGTAGGGATACAACGCACACGGATACTGTGCGCGAGGCCAAACTCCCAAAGCGTGTTACCATTGCACCTAAAAGTAGGGGAAGCCAATGAGCACATATATAATCCATCTTATAGCTCTGACTGGTATTGCGGTTTTTTGTATCGGCTGTGCTGGGCTTGTGCGCGGCCGGACGAGCCTTGTTCATGCGTTGCTTGCCATTGAGTTGATGTTTTTGTCGGTATCAATCCTCTTAATTGCGTGCTGGTTGAATTGGCGAACAAGTCATATTCCCACATTCACCATGTTTATACTTGGACTTTCTGCCGCAGAAGTCGCAGTTGGCCTTGCTCTCTTGTTTAGTTGTTTTAAACGTCAATCATCGAACGGTTTTTCAGCCCTGCGGAATCTTAACGAATAATGATTTTTTCCATTCTCATCTTTCCTTTGATTAGTTTTCTGTGGTGCAGCATATTCGCCCGTGCGCGTTCGGACTTTATGAATGCAACTGTGGCCTCCGCATGTATGATCGCGTCTGCTTTCTTTGCCGGTGTTATGCTACAAAATGTGTTGCTGGGTCGAGTGGAACCTGTGTATTTCGGTCAGATATGGATTGCACTTGAAAACACGGACTGTCGGTGGTCGTTTGCTGCGACGCCTTTCGTTGCTATGATGAATGTTGTTATCACAACCGTTTCGGCGCTGGTGCATGTTTATGCGGTTTCATATATGCAGAAAGACCCGCGCCAATCACTCTTTATGGGGTATCTGAGTTTTTTCACACTTATGATGGTGGTGCTGGTCTCGAGTGATAATCTTTTGCAACTTTTTCTGGGATGGGAAGGTGTGGGGCTTGCGTCATATTTACTAATCGGATTTTGGTACGAAAAACCACGCGCGGCAAAAGCGGCACAAAAAGCATTCGTCATGAATCGTATCGGTGATTTTGGTTTGGTCATTGCTATTGCTGTTATCTACATGACGTTTGGGACATTGAGTTTGTATGAGTTAACACAAACTTTTTCATCGACACCCTATGAGAAGACTGTTCTGGTTGGCACGATGACGTTTCCTCTTGGCAGTGTTCTGGTAATTTGCCTTGGGTTGGCCGCATCTGGTAAGTCGGCGCAGATTTTTTTGCACACATGGCTTCCTGATGCGATGGAAGGGCCAACTCCCGTTTCGGCGCTCTTGCATTCGGCAACAATGGTAACGGCAGGTGTTTTCTTACTTCTGCGGTTTGATTTTCTGCTAACGGCAATTCCATTTACAGTCTTATTCTTACCTGTTATTGGGGCGGCTACAACCATTTACGCAGGCGTTGTTGCCCTCACGGCCACGGACATTAAGAAGATAATTGCCTATTCAACGTGTAGTCAACTTGGCCTCATGATTATGGTTGTCGGCATAGGAAGCCCCGTTGCGGCTTTCTTTCACTTGATGACCCATGCCTATTTTAAATCATTATTATTTTTGGTCGCGGGTGCCATTATTTATGGGCTTTCAGGTGAGCAAGATATTCGAAATATGGGCGGTATGTGGCGGTATATGCCTGTGAATCTTGGATTTATGATAATTGGCGTGCTTGCCTTAATTGGTGTGGATCCATTGTCCGGGGCATACTCAAAAAAAATGATGTTACAGGCGGTGGCAGCCTTCGATGCGCAGCATGGAACTAGTTATGTCGATATCTTAATTTGTGCATCTGTTCTAACAGCGATGTACGCGACACGCATGGTAATGGCAGTGTTTTTTGGAAAGGTACGTACACCAGAAAATGTATTGGATCGTGTTACAGCCCCGCAAATTGGAATGGTTGCCCCGATGCTAATACTTGCTGTTGTAACGTGTGTGTTGGGTATCTGGTTGGGGCGCGATATGCTGGCAGATTCAATGAATTTATTTACTCACACACATATGAAGGATCTTACGAACGCCACTGCGCATCAGTATTGGTGTGTTAAGGTTTTACCCTTGGGGGCGATGGGTGTGGTTATCGTAAGCATGAGCCTTGGAAAAACAGTGTCACGGCTAATTTATATACTATTCAAACCCTTGCATGATCTTGCTTTGGCAGACTTTTACCTGAATAAGATCCATACAGTTGTTTTTGTCGACGGATACCAACGATTGGGGCGTATTTTTTATCGACAGATTGATGATCATTTCACCCACGCAAGGGTGTGGGATCGAACGTTCGTTCTTTTCACGAAACTAGGAAACCGCGTACGCCGTCTTCAAAATGGTGATGTGATGCGCTATGTCTTGATTTTATTTCTGACGATGTTTTTTGCTGTTTGTTATGCCGTTTACAGCTGGCGAG
>CAYGTJ010000140.1:0-3235 GCA_964352755.1 uncultured Alphaproteobacteria bacterium | reverse complement strand
AACCACAAGTATTGAAAAGTCTGAACTTCTCTCGCGTTTGTTAAAAGAAGAAAAAATCGACCATCAGGTTCTTAACGCACGTTTTCATGAGAAGGAAGCCGAAATTATTGCCCAAGCGGGAAAACCTGGCGCGATTACGATTGCAACAAACATGGCCGGTCGCGGGACTGACATTAAGCTGGGTGGTAATGCCGAAATGGATCTTGCCGATCGTCTCAAAGGGGATGAAACGGATACACAAATTGCCGCCTTAAAAACGACGATTGAGGCTGAAATTAAGGCGAATGAAAAGATTGCCAAAGATGCTGGTGGATTACTCGTTATTGGAACTGAGCGTCATGAAAGCCGGCGCATTGATAACCAGTTGCGGGGACGATCTGGGCGTCAAGGTGACCCTGGGGAATCGATCTTTTATCTTTCTCTTGCTGATGACCTAATGCGTGTGTTTGGTTCCGACCGGTTGGATGCCACCTTGCAACGCCTCGGGCTTGAAAAGGGTGAAGCCATCACCCATCGCTGGGTTACAAAGGCACTTGAGCGTGCCCAAAAACGTGTGGAAGCCCGCCATTTTGATGTGCGTAAGCAACTTTTAAAATATGATGATGTGATGAATGATCAACGCAAGGTCATCTATCAACAGCGTCGCGATATCATGGCGATGGAAGACATCAGCGAAACAATTGTGGCCATGCGTGAAGAAGCGGTTCGCAACATTATTGGCCGGTGTATCGTACCACGATCATTTGCTGAAGAATGGAATCTTGAGATATTAGCAAGTGAACTCAAGCAGATCACCAATGAAGATTTTCCGCTGGCAGATTGGGCAAAAGAAGACGGTATCACGGATGAAATTGTTTGCGAACGCGTGCTTTCATTTTTGCATGATGTTATGTCTGCGAAAGAAACAAGCTTGACGTCTGAAGCCATGCGCAAAATGGAACGGCTTATTTTGCTGCGGGTTCTCGATCAATCATGGAAAGAACATTTGGCGAGCCTCGATCATCTTCGCCAGGGTATTCACTTGCGTGCTTATGGCCAACGCGACCCCTTGAATGAGTACAAGCACGAAGCCTTTACCATGTTCCAGGGAATGCTCGGAAACATTCAGGAATCGGTTACACTTATGCTCGCGCTCTTTACCGTTGATAAAGAAGCCGTCGCCGATCTTCAGGATGAAATGTTCGACGATGATAGTATCCAGGGCACGGAATCGAATCCAGATGCTGAAGCATTTTTATCCGGCGACACACAAGAAACGTCCGCGGATAATGCAAGAACGCCTGAGGATATGAGCACATATATTCCCCGCAATGCGCCATGCCCGTGTAATTCAGGTAAACGGTACAAGCATTGCTGTGGGCGATAGTATATATTCGAATTTATCGTTTAATTAAAAATTATATTCATAGTATAAAAATAATAAAAAAAAATCGCACTATGATATACTTATACACACTCGTCATTTTTCTGTGCATACCTATTCACGCGTCTCATTGTCCGGCAGCAGCGGCATCCAGCAGTTCTGCGTCAACGCCTAGTTTAGATCATGAATTAACCCATAGCGGACTCTCGTTAAATCCCCTCATTACACATTTCCCCGCAGGAAGACGATATGCCGATACATTGATGACACCTCGAACAGCAACCGGGACACATGCCATATTTTTTCTTAATCCGGAGTCGGAAAACCCTCAGAAAGACCGCCTCGCTCTTGATCTTAATCCGCATCATCCCCATCGGCTTTTATTAGGAATGGGAGGTTTTCCGTGTGCGCCCACCCAATGGGCACTGGATGTTCCTCAAAGTTGTACACATATAAAGTTTTATGTAGATGATACCAGCAAACCATTAAAAGCTGATTCCTTCGTGTATATAAAATTCGACGATCATGCCAACAAAGATCACATTACACGCCTTGATATAGATACGTTGATGGAACATAGCCGAACACAGATATTTTTTGATGCGCGTGAATATAAAGGAACGATTTACATTACAACACACAACGACACATGGCCGGGTGTTTTGGAAACAGAGCGCTTCGCACGCGTTGGTGATGGCAAACTGATATTGTACATTGAACACTTAAACCCAGATGGGTCAGTTACCCACTACAGTCACACGGATTTACCCGCGGGAATCAAGGGTTCATGTGCCATACGCGATCAGATTGATCCTTCAGACGAGGCACTATCTTGGATTCCTTCTAAAGCTTAAATTGACACCAGCTACGTGTTAATCCTCTTCATCAATAGGGATTTCGGGGTATTCCGTTGGGCGATCGGCACAATATTTGCACAGCCAACTTTCTTCAGGCAAAGTCATGTGTTCAACAAAAACACGCCGGCTAAATCCCCCGCGTTTTGTGCACTTTTCGTGTTGGGCGCGCGCAATTTCATCAGGTGAGATATCCATATGTTCACAAAGAGCCGCCAGCACATCATGCACGTCGGCAATCTCATTTATCAAATCATCACGGGTTTGTGATTCGGCGACCTCATTTGCCTCTTCGCACACTTTATTGAAAAGCGCTTGTTTGTAGGCATCATCATCAAGTTTGTGCCATTTAAGTGTTCCACCCTCAGCAACAGCTCCCTCAGGAACATTGTCACGAACAAGTTTGCCATTAACTGCAAACTGGAAACGTCGCATAGGTGTACCCATGTGTTTTACGTCACCTTTACAGGAGGAATCACCTTAATATGGAGTTCCTTAAGCTGTTGATCAGATACACTATTGGGGGCACTCATCATCAAATCTTGAGCTTTTTGATTCATTGGGAATGCCACAACTTCACGCAGGTTTTCAACCTCCGCCAGCAACATCACAATGCGATCAATTCCCGGTGCTGATCCGCCGTGGGGAGGTGCCCCATAACGCATCGCATTAATCATGCCGCTAAAGCGATTTTCGACCTCCTCTGGGGCGTAGCCCGCGATCTTGAATGCCTTGAGCATGATCTCAGGCTTGTGATTTCGAATCGCACCTGAGGACAGCTCAACACCATTACATACGATGTCGTATTGAAACGCCTTAATGGTGAGAGGGTCCTGGTTTTCAAGGGCGTCCATTTCGCCTTGGGGCATTGAGAAAGGGTTATGGCTGAAATCAATTTTTTTCTTTTCCTCGTCATATTCAAACATCGGAAAATCAACGATCCAGCAGAAATCAAAACGATCGTTGGGTATTAGATCCAGGTCTTGGCCTATTTTGGTACGTGCGTGCCCTGCTAGTT
>CAYGTJ010000139.1:0-3239 GCA_964352755.1 uncultured Alphaproteobacteria bacterium | reverse complement strand
GCCTTTATCCTCCAAGGAGCCCTGGATGCATTGAATAGAGGAACCCAATGACAAATCTACAACAGATGTCTAATGCCCTACGCCAACTAAGCGCTGACATGGTTGATAAAGCCCAATCAGGACACCCTGGCATGCCTCTTGGTATGGCTGACATTATGACTGTTTTGATGCATAACCATCTACGGTTTAATCCTGCTGATCCACAGTGGCCAAACCGCGATCGGTTTATTCTGTCTAACGGCCACGGCAGTGCCCTTCTTTACAGCACGCTGCATTTACTTGGGTATGCTGAGATGTCTCACGAACAACTGACGATGTTTCGCCAACTAGGCAGTAAAACACCAGGTCATCCGGAACGCGATATTTCCGCGGGGATTGAAACAACCACAGGCCCTCTAGGGCAAGGATTTGCAAATGCTGTTGGTGTGGCATTGGCGGGAAAACTCTTGGGACAACGTCTCGGAAGCGATGTCATAAATTACAACACCTATGTCTTTGCGGGTGATGGATGCCTCATGGAGGGCATTAACCATGAAGCCGCTTCCCTCGCTGGCCACCTTAAGCTTGATAACCTCATCGTAATTTTTGATGATAACCGTGTCACGATTGATGGCATCACGGAACTTTCCACCTCAGAAGATGAATGCAAACGTTTTGAGGCCTATGGCTGGCATACCATTCACTGTGATGGTCATGATTTCGCTTCCATTGATTCTGCAATTGAGGAAGCCAAACAAAGCCCTCGCCCCACACTGATTGCCGCGCGCACAATAATCGGTCAAGGTGCACCGACCCAGGCAGGATCACATAAAATTCACGGAACGCCCCTTAGCCACGATGAACTGGAAACCATGCGTTCGAATCTTGGTGTTGGGTCTGCCCCCTTTGCAATCAACAAGGACATCTGTGATCTCTGGCTAAATGCGGGTAAACGGCATCACGATGAATACACAACCTGGCAATCATCACATCTTGCAACCTATACATCATACCGCGACGAAGTCGCCAAAACGAGCGATCCCGTTCACCTCAATGACGCGCTTGAATCACTTACCCAGGATGAATCTGAAGGAAAACCTCTGGCTACGCGTAAGGCATCAGAACGTGTGCTAACAGCACTCACCCAGAATCTAACCGGTTTCATTGGCGGTTCTGCAGATCTGACGGCCTCAAACAACACCAAAGCCCCCGGCATGAGTGATATCCTCGCCCATCATCATAGTGGAAACTACATTAATTACGGCATTCGTGAACATGCGATGGCCGCTATCATGAATGGCCTTGCGCTAAATGATGAGTTTGTGCCTTACGGGGGAACGTTTCTCGTTTTTTCAGACTATCTGCGTCCGGCACTGCGTTTGAGTGCGCTCATGAAGCGAAAAGTCATTTACGTATTGACCCATGATTCAATTGGCCTTGGCGAGGATGGGCCAACACACCAGCCCGTTGAACATCTGGCGGCACTGCGTGCGATTCCTAATCTACACGTGATTCGCCCTGCTGACATGCATGAAACAACCCAAGGATGGATATCAGCGCTTACCTATCAAGGCCCAACGGTACTTGTGTTGAGTCGTCAGAATCTTCCGCAACTTGATCGTTCGCGTGCAACAAAAATAAAGGATATGACCGTTTTTCCTGGAACAACATCGTCACCTACGCTGACACTTATTGCCACAGGATCAGAGGTTGAGATTGCATGCGAAACCCAGGCGCTACTTGCCACCAAAAACGTCGATGCAACCGTTATATCTGTGCCCAATAAGGCAACGCTTGCCTCACTTCCAACGACTGAGAAAACACGCCTAATCCCCGATGCCGACGCATGTGTTGTGATCGAAGCCGCCACAGCAACGGATTGGTATGGAATTGTTGGCACGGGCGCCCTAGTCTGTGGCGTTGAAACGTTCGGTGAATCGGCACCTCACACAGATATTTATGCCCAACGAGGATTGACAGCCCCCGCAATCACAGACAAAATCTTGAAACATTTTACATAAAACACACAGCTAGGGAATTACAGATGAGCTCACTTCGGATTGCAATCAATGGTTTTGGCCGCATTGGACGTCTCGTTTTACGAGCAATTTTAGAATCCAACCGCAAGGACATTGAGGTCGTTGCGATCAATGATCTGGGCACGACATATAGTAATGTGCACATGCTGAAATATGATTCCGTACATGGAAAACTCAATCGCACTATTGAAACAAATGATCTTGGGTTTGACGCAGGAGACGGCCTTATTCGTGTATATGCAGAGCCAGATCCGAAAAAGCTCCCTTGGGAAGACCTGAATATTGACATCGTATTTGAGTGTTCTGGGCGTTTTGCCAGTCGCGAAAAGGCCGTTGCCCATATCGATGCAGGCGCCAAACGTGTGCTCGTGTCTGCGCCATGTACAGATGCCGATTACACGGTTGTTTACGGCGTCAATCATGCGGGATTGTCAAAAGAACACGTGGTTATATCCAATGCATCGTGTACAACAAACTGTCTTGCACCGGTCGCGCATGTTTTAGATGAGAACCTTGGTATTGAACATGGTTTTATGACAACAGTTCATGCCTATACAGGCGATCAGCGAATCGTTGACACCCTCCACCAGGATTTACGGCGGGCGCGTGCGGCTGCTTTGTCGATGATACCTGCATCAACGGGTGCTGCGCGTGCGGTTGGTTTAGTTTTACCTAGTCTAAAAGGGAAAATTGACGGAACGGCGGTGCGCGTTCCCACAGCAAACGTTTCAATGATTGATTTAACCGCGGTTGTCTCCCGCCAAACCACAGCAGAAGAAATCAATACTCTTATGACAACAGCATCAAAGGGATATTTGACTGGTGTCTTGGGTGTTAATAATGAGCCCCTGGTATCCACTGATTTCAATCACAATCCGCTAAGCTCTATTGTGGATACTGAGCAAACACAGGTTGTGGGTGATACGTTTATTCGCGTATTATCCTGGTACGATAACGAATGGGGCTTTGCGAACCGCATGTGCGATACGGCGATTGCGATCGGATCCACACTTTAGGAAAATCACCCCCTACTGCGCGTGTGGCACATTCATCTAAAATCGTGTAAGCACACATTTCGTGTGAGGTGGTGTATTGTTGCTAGGTTACGGAAGATAATCGTAAAAAAAATTTAAAGGGCACGCTTGCGCGAAAGAACAATATACGAATCACCCTTATCAAAAAGCGATTCAAGTTTTCCCCGAACCAGACCAACATGTTCAT
>CAYGTJ010000138.1:0-3244 GCA_964352755.1 uncultured Alphaproteobacteria bacterium | reverse complement strand
GCCAACATGTGGCGATTTGTGAACAAATGGAATCCCCCGAGGTTGCCAAAAAACGCGGCTACAAAAGCGTTGTAAAACGTGACGTTGTGCGCGTTATTACGCCGGGAACACTTACCGAAGATACACTTTTGCAGGGAAAGTTTAACAACTTTCTCATGACTGTTTTTCCAGCTGACCGCACCAATACACTCTTTGGGTGTGCGGCGGCTGATATTTCTACAGGTGATTTTTACGTCCATACGTGTTCAGAAACAGGGTTGATGGATGTCATTCAACGCTATGATCCGTCAGAAATTGTTGTCCCTGAAGCCCTTATGAAAACGAAACTTGGGCAAACGTTATGGGATCATTTTCGAACGAAAATATCTCCTTTACCGGCAGGTCGCTTTGATCACGAAAATGCTGCCCTTCATCTGCGGAAACACTTTGGGGTCAAAACTCTTTCTGCATTTGGTCTTCGAACGAAAGAATTGCTCACGGCAGCGGGAACGTTGCTTGATTATGTGAACACCACGCAAAAGGGGAAAGTTCCTCATCTGAAACCGCCGCACTTGGCTGCAAAATCTGATGCCCTGGAAATTGATGCTGCCACCCGCAAAAGTCTTGAACTAACGCACACACAAACAGGACAAAAACAAGGAACACTTTTTAGTACATTGAACGAATGCGCCACAGCCGGTGGCGCGCGCTTACTCTATCATTGGCTAAGCAACCCACTCGTGGATAAAAAAAGCCTGGATGAACGGCTGAACTGCGTATCGTATTTTTTGGAACAGACGGAACTACGCCAAACGATCAAAGAAACACTTACGCACTTTCCCGACATTGAACGCATTCTGGCGCGGGTCAGTGTGCAACGTGCGGGGCCCCGGGATTTACTCGCCCTTAAGGCTGCCCTCATTCACAGCCGTTCAGCTGTTGAAACTCTCAAAGACACGGAACACCCCGCCCTCGTCCAGGATCTTCTCAAGGAAATTTGTGATTTTAGTGCCCTCGAAAACCTCCTAACCACGGCATTGCAATCAGAGGCACCCATGCTTGCTCGTGATGGTGGGTTTGTGGCAAACGGATATGACGCCACACTTGATGAACACCGTACACTTCGATATGAAGGAAAGTCTGCGCTCGACGTCCTCACAAATGAGTATCGCACTCTCACAGAGGTTAATTCCCTCAAGATCAAACACAATAATATCCTCGGGTATTTCATTGAAATCACGGCAAACCACGCATCAAAGCTCAACCCTGAAACGTTCATCCATCGGCAAACAATGGCAAATGCCATGCGTTTTACGACTGAGGCACTGTCTGAGCTCCAAACAAAGCTTTTGAACGCATCGCACGCAGCACTTTCCCGAGAGCTCACGATATTTGAGCAGCTCTGCCAAGAGATCATCACGCAGATCACACCATTATCAAAACTAGGGCGGGCTCTTGCTCATGTGGATATATGGCAAATGTTTGCCGACCAAGCACATCGTCATCACTATTGCCGCCCCACAATTACCACGGATCATACGTTAGACATTATTGACGGACGCCACCCGGTTGTTGAACGCCATGTGCAAACACTTGAAAACGCCCATTTTGAACCAAACACGTTAACGCATTCTGCAGAATCTAATCTATGGCTGATAACTGGGCCTAACATGGCAGGGAAAAGTACGTTTCTGCGCCAATGTGCTCTGCATATTATCATGGCACAAATGGGGGCATTCATTCCTGCGCGTTCGGCGGTAATTGGGATTGTGGATCGTTTGTTCTCACGGGTTGGCGCATCAGATGATCTCGCGCGTGGTCATTCGACGTTTTTTGTTGAAATGCTTGAGACTGCAACCATTTTGAATCATGCAACTGATCGCTCGTTTGTGATCCTGGATGAGGTTGGCCGGGGAACATCAACCCAGGACGGCCTCGCGATTGCATGGGCAGTGACGGAATACCTGCATCATCACAAAAAATGCCGCACACTCTTTGCCACCCACTACCATGAACTGGTCAGTCTTGAAAAACATCTCCCGCGCTTAAGCAATCATACAATCAAGGTATCAGAACATAATGGTGACATTGTGTTTCTTCATAAGATGATTCAGGGGGCGGCCAATCGCTCATACGGGGTACACGTTGCAAAACTTGCCGGGCTTCCTCAAACAGTTGTGAGTCGGGCTGAACACATGCTTACGCAAATGGAATCTCAGGGCACACTAACAACAGGTAAACGCATGCCTTTGTTTGAAGTTGTTAGTCAACCATCACACACGTCACCCCCCACCCCTGAAGACACCCAAACAACACGCATCAAAGAAATGCTCGCGGCAACAGACCCCGATGCCCTTTCACCGCGGGATGCTCATGATCTCATTTATCAACTAAAAGGCATACTCAGCGCAAAGGTAAAAAACTAAACCCAGGCACAAAAATCTCATTCATTCGACAAGGACTTTTAGCCAAAACGATTAATCAGTAAAAGTTTTGATTTAGATAAGGGTTTATTTACATTTATAAAATATACTCTGTATAAGGACTACTTTGACGATTATGCAGAATTTCAACTTTTCCAATGCGCGTTTTGCCTATATTACCTTGCTTATGGAGGGTTTTTGTACCTCTCTATGTGCGACTGATGTGGTAAAGACAGTAAACGATGTGGTAAGTGAAGTACGTGTAAACGCAGAAGCAAGTGCCGAAAAAAGTTCATCTGATCCTGCAAAAACATCTGAAGAGAATACTTTTCCCACCCAATCGTGCCGCAGTAATCTTCGAAAAACCCTTAGCACATGTGGTGATGATAAAAAATGTTCTGATACGGCCTGGGCAACGTTTCGAAGATGCGTTCATGAAACGTTGAAAAACCAGAGCCCTCAAAATACTGATGAAATTATTCAAGAAGCCGAAACCGTTTTTCTCAGCGCAGATTCAATGAATGATTGTTTTAAAGCTACAGAAATTCGCCAAAAGTGCGGCACTGATAGTCTCTGCCGACAAAAGATTTTTGACGGATTTAATAATTGTGCAAAACGTTTTATGGCTGATGACGATGCACCTGTTATTGATTTGGATTCTGAGGCAAGCAAAGGCAAAAAACCACGTTCTTCTCGGCAAAAAACCACAAACAACTTTTCACAATCGGATCTTCGTAAAATCAAATTAAAGGCTGAGGTTGATGCCCTCGAAGCAGAAAACAAGTACCTAGAAACAGAATTAAAGTCGTTTTCAACCGACATCGAACAAGCAAAAGTAACAC
>CAYGTJ010000137.1:0-3357 GCA_964352755.1 uncultured Alphaproteobacteria bacterium | reverse complement strand
CCCTTATACCACGGGTACATCGCGTGATGTTTGGTGGCTTGCCTTCGTACTCCTTGGTGAGAATTGGCATAACTTCCATCATGCCTTTCCCAGAGACTACCGCAATGGGCACAAATGGCATCACTTCGATGTAAACAAATGGGTTATCCAGGGTCTTAAAGCTGTGGGTCTTGCCTGGGATCTTGAGGAAACGCCACACGCACGCATTGCTGCGAAAACGGAAATGACCCAAACGACGCTCAGTGAAAAATATCTAGCTCTTCTTACAAGACTTGAAAAAGACTATGAATCTCTGCGCGCTAACCTTGCGACGAGTTATGATTCTCTCAAAACGAATCTTCCCGCAACACAGGTAAAGCTACGTAAACGTTATGAAAAATTGCTCTATCGTTCTGAGAAAATGCTGCGTGCAATCCACGATGCACAGAAAAAATGTAACCCACAAAGGTACAGCACGTACTTACGTAAGCTGCGACGAAAACTTGCGCGGATGCAAGGAAAAGCACACACCCTTTTCCAGCGCAAACAAGCCCTTAGTTCTTAAGATTTATTCTTAAATGAATGTGTGGAATTTTTTGAGTTAATCTTTTGAGGCTTGGTCTGATAAAAACCCACCCACCTGGGCGCTCCAGAGTTTTTTATACACCTCACCTTTAGCAAGGAGAGACTTATGCGTCCCATCCTCAACGATTTTCCCATTGTCAAAAACCAGAATCCGATCCATATGCATGAGTGTTGATAAGCGATGGGCAATAACAATCGTTGTTTTCTTCTGCATGAGTGTAATTAGTGTATCTTGAATCAAATTTTCTGTTATCGAATCGAGCTGCGAAGTTGCCTCATCTAAAATAAGAATTGGCGCATTTTTCAATACTGCCCGTGCAATCGCAATGCGTTGGCGCTGACCCCCGGAAAGCTTCACACCACGCTCACCCACCAATGAATTATAGCCCTCAGGTAGCTGCGTAATAAATGCGTGCGCATGTGCTTTTTTAGCGGCAGAAATGACCTCTTCATCAGAAGCCTCTATCCGACTGTAGCGAATATTCTCCATCAAGCTTCGGTTAAAAAGACTTGGATCTTGGGGAATCATCGCAATACTCTCATAGAGTGATTCTTGGGTAACATCACGTATATTCTGACCATCAATACGTATGTCACCCCCAGAAACTTCATAGAGACGCAAAATCAAATTAACGAATGTTGTTTTGCCTCCGCCTGAATAACCAACAAGCCCTACTTTCTGGCCAGGTTCAATATCAATGGATTTATTGCAAAAAAGCGCTTCAGTGCCTTGATAATGAAAATCAACATTCTTAAAATTGATTCTTCCTTGGGTACACCTAAGCGTAAACGCATCAGGCATATCGTGAATCTCTAAGGGCGTTATCAGTGATGACAAACTTTGTTTGCACCGCCCCACCGCTTTATTAAACTCATCGACATAAAACATTGTATGCCAAACGATATGTCCTGTTTCCATTGTAAGACCAAATATAAGGGCAAAATCACCAACGGTAACAAGGTTATGCTTATAGAGGTTCACAAGGAAATAAGCCGTAAAGCCCATCATCGCAGCAATTAATGCGCCTTGAACGGAATGCATGACAAACGCATAAAAATGGGTATTAAAATATGCCGTCTGCTGCTTCTTTAAGAACGGCAACAAACGAACGCATTCATAGCCTTGTTTTGCAAAAATTTGAACATTACTTTGGTTTGTTATGCTATCTACCATCTCTCCAACAACCCGCGATTCAGTTGCAGCTTGCTTGTCCCCGTAAGAAACAAGTTTACGCGACATATAAACACTCACACTTGCAAAAAAAACAGCCCACACACCCATTATCAAAGCAAATATTGGATTGACAAAATAAGCCGCCACAAGTGCTGCAAGAATCACAGTACCACCACGCAAAAATTCTTTTGCAATATTGGTTACAATCGCATCAACTCCATCTACGAGGTTTGTAATTTGTTTGGAGATTTTTCCAGACAAACGATCCTGAAAAAACTGATGAGAATGCTTCAGCACATAGTCCATCACATCTGCAATTATACGATTTAGAATTACGGGGGCATGTTTTGCCTTAAGATATGTATGACTACGCCAGGTAAAATTATCAAAAATGATAAAATTAACCACAATAAGACATACGGGCAGGGTCAGAATGGACACATCACCATTTTGTACCTTGGGCAGTAAATCAATAACATTTTTAATAAGTATACTGTTAAATGGCCCCCACAAACCCGCAAGCATGGGCAGGGCAATTTGCGCAAAGACAACCAACTTAGTCGTGCGCAGAAAGTGCCAGATAAAGGGAAACAGCTTATTTGGTAGCGTATGATTCTTGCGCATCGATGATGTCCTTTATGGATCTAATCATATCAATCTACCTCAAATAGAGCTGAGCTAAAAGGCACAAACGATCTCATAACCCTTTGTTTACTTAGTTTTCTTACTGTTATGGCGGTGGTTTCGGTAAAACAGGATTGCAAAAACTAGCAATAACCCTATGCCTATAATGTAGGTAAACCATTTACTGGCAAGTGTAAATCCAGCTTCAATTTCGTGTGAAAAATAATACCCAATGGCATAGCCAGCGCTGCAACTTACAAGTGCCCAAATAACGGCAGCAATCACATTAATCGTCGTAAAACGCACAACTGAGATACCACTTGCCCCAATCATGAGGGGGCTAATCGTGCGAATGCCATACACAAAGCGAAAGAAAAAGATAAACGATGTCTTATACGTGTGAAGTAACGTAAACGCCTTGTCCGCCGAGGGTTTCCAGGAAGGATAACGCGCAATAAGTCCAGGGCCATAATAACGCCCCACAAAATACAAACTTTGATCAGCAATCCACGATCCGAAAAAAGCCACCACAACAATATACGGAAAACTCAGGTATTGTTTGTACGCTAAATAACCTGCAGTCAGTACGAAACTTTCCCCCTCGACTAATGAGCCCAGAAAAAGAATCAGATATGAAAGCTCAGGCCCCCACGCAACAAACCAATCGATCAGTCCCAAAATATTCTCCTATCGCCTGCCGAATAATTTTTCTATTTCATGTTTGTGAAGCTTCACATACGTCGGGCGTCCGTGATTGCACTGCCCTGAAAAAGGTGTCGTTTCCATTTGACGCAGGAGTGCATCCATCTCTGGCATTGAAAGCTTGCGCCCCGCACGAATACTTCCGTGACACGCAAATGTACTGCAAAGCTCTTCAATTGTTTCTTTTAGCGCAAGGGGCGACCCATGACTATCAATTTCATCACAAATATCACGCACCAATTGTGCCACATTTGCATCCTTTAAAATGCTCGGAACTTCCAGCACACAGACAC
>CAYGTJ010000136.1:0-3429 GCA_964352755.1 uncultured Alphaproteobacteria bacterium | reverse complement strand
TGGGAAGTGCATTTTGAATTAGATGGTACGGGTGCTGCAAAATTTGCTGAAATTACAGCAAACAACATTGGACGCCGCTTTGCGATTGTTCTTGATAACAAAATAATCACAGCCCCACGCATTAACAGTGCCATTCCTGGTGGCCAGGGAATGATTTCAGGTAATTTCTCCAGTGAATCTGCCCACGATTTAGCCCTCCTCATGCGTTCGGGTGCCCTTCCTGCACCGATTAAGGTGATTGAGGAACGTGTGGTCGGCCCCGACCTCGGACAGGACTCTATCAACGCTGGGAAAAACGCCACTGTGCTTGCAATTGCACTGGTGGGAATCTTTATGCTTGTTTCGTATGCCCTTTTTGGACTTGTTGCAAACATTGGGCTTGTTGCGAATCTTTTGCTTCTCGTGGGAGGGCTATCCGCACTTGGGGCAACACTAACACTTCCAGGGATCGCCGGAATCGCCCTTACCCTTGGTATGGCAGTTGATGCAAACGTTCTTATTTTTGAGCGCATACGTGAGGAACTGGCACGTGGTCGTAAAAACAATCAGGCAATCGTTGCCGGATACGATCGTGCCATGACCACAATCATTGATTCAAACATTACGACATTATTAGCCGCATTAGTTCTGTTTTATTATGGTTCCGGGCCTATTCAAGGGTTTGCCGTCACACTGTCTCTTGGCATTCTAATTTCAATGTTCACAGCTATTACATTCACGCGGGTAATTATCACCCTTTGGATCAACTGGCTTCGTCCAAAAACTCTCAGCATATAGGTTTTTACATGCAAGGTATTCGCTTTCTCCCTTCTAATCCAAATTTCGACTTTATTGGATTTCGTAAGCTCGCTTACGGCCTAGCCGCAACTATCGTCATTGGCTCGCTGAGTGCTTGGCTCATTAATGGATTCAATTTTGGTATTGATTTTCGCGGTGGCTACCTAATTGAGGCGCGATTTTCTCAAGCCGTGAATCTTGCTGATACACGCGCCGCATTAAGTAAAATTGATGTTGGCGATATTAAACTACAAGCCCTTGAAAAGCCTACTGATATTCTTATTCGCGCGGAACAAGCCAAATCAGGAAATACAGATGCGCAGATTATCACCACAATTAAAAATGCGCTTGGCAAGAACGTCACCTACAGACGCGTTGAAACAGTAGGGCCCAAGGTAAGTGAAACCCTGGTCGAGGGCGCAATTTGGTCTGTAATTTGGGCAATGCTTGCGATGCTTGTTTACGTCTGGATGCGTTTTGAGTGGCAATTTAGCCTCTGTGGCATCATGGCACTGACCCATGATTGTGTTGGTGTTCTTGGGTTTTATGCAATTTCAGGCATGGAGTTTAATGAAACAGCAATCATCGCAATCCTAACGACGGCCGGGTACTCAATCAATGACACCGTGGTGATTTATGATCGCATTCGTGAAAACTTCCGTCGCTTTACAAAAACGGCCACGGACAAACTCGTGAATCAAAGCATTAACGAAACGCTCAGCCGCACAATTTTGACCTCAGGTACTACACTCTTGGCACTTGCCGCCCTCTATGTATTTGGTGGCGAGGTTATCGGAACCTTTAGCCTGCCAATCATTGTGGGTATTACACTTGGTACGTTTTCATCTATCTGTGTATCGGCCTTGCTTCTCTTGTTTTTCGATATTGATCGCGAACACTTTGCCCCCCAAGAAGACACCTCACCGAACCCTCGCACAGCGTAATGCTCCACGCTACGGCGACTAAAGCTACACAAGCTTCAGTTGCAGCTCTCTTGGTTTGAAGAACTTAGTTCAAGGTAAGCTGACTCGCAGGACTTCGCAGGGTGATCTTCGTCTCGGGCGTTATGACCTTTGTCACATAAACACCAACAGCACTTCGAATGATTGCTGACACAGACAAGGGACGACCGACTGTTTCTACGTGTAGCTCAGCCACATCAACGTTTAATAGGCGCGCACTCTCTTTCAACGCCCCCATATAACCACCGACTGAATCCACTAACTTATTGCGTTTTGCATCACTGCCCAACCAGGTGCGACCACGAGCAACCTTTTCAACATCAGTAACATCCAAATGACGAGACTGCGCAACGCGCGCAACAAAACGGTCATACATATACTCTGCCAATGTGTCAAGTTTTTGCAGTACCTGCGGCGAAAACCCTTCACTTGATGAGAAAGCCCCAGAACCATCATGGGATTTAATCACACCCCAATTTACACCGATATACTTCCACAAATTCGTTAGCTCAAACTTGCCCAAAAGCACCCCAATTGAACCCGTGATCGTTGTTGGTGTCGCAATAATTTTATCAGCAGCGGTGGCAATCCAATACCCGCCAGACCCAGCAACATTTGAGAGCAGCGCCACAACGGGAATTTCTTTTTTAAGGGCGAAAATTTGGCGATAAATCATTTCAGATGGCAACGGATCACCCCCGGGACTGTCGATCTGAAAAACAATAACACCAGGGTTTTTACGCTTGGCGCGCGCTATGGCCTTGCGCACGTAACGAGGGGTTAGTGCCTGAGTTTGCCCCCCATCATCATTGGAAATAACACCCTTGAGTGGCACAATAACGACGTTATAATCTTTCTTCGTCGCATCAACGACGCTGGCTTTAATCCCATTGAGGTCATCCGGCAAATCCATAAGACCGAAATAATCTTTCACCCGGAGCGTGTTCGTAATTTGATAGCGCTTTTTCAATAGATCTGAGATCTCATCTGTATAAACGAGTTTATCAACGTAACCTGCTTTCAACGCATCACGATCAGAAAGTGGGGCATTATCAATGATTGCATTTGCTTCAACAAAATTGAGCGATCGCCCCTTTGCGATACCCCGAATCATCGTCCGGCTAACCCCATTCATTTGCTCCTTCAAAACCTCTTGGTTCTCTGGTGACAACTCTGAATGTGTAAACATCTGTGGGTACGTTTTGTATTCGCGCTTGGTAATAAAGTGCGGTTGTACCTTTATTTTCTCAAGAGCCTCTTTTCCAAGAGGAACCTGAAACATAAATCCTGTAGGCGCAAAAATACCAAAATGATGCAACCAAATCTCATCTGAAACACTGGCCAAATAATAATGCAGGGTCGCAAGAGATGTCCCCAGGGGGAATTGATCGGCGTATGTTACAACCCATTTCTTTTGTTTTTTGAACCGCTTAAGTGCCCTGCGTAATTCCTGAAATTCTGCCACACCGAGACTGCCCCCATCTAAGCGCAAATAAATACCCTTGATCCGCGGATCAACACCTGCTCGGCGTATTGGCTCAAGTGTATTAAGAAGGCCAAAGCGCTCCCCCGTGACGATTGCCTCTTGCAACCCACCAACGGCGCCCCCAGCAAGATTATCATCAATACGAATTTCAATGGCTGTGTTTGCATCAATTTTTTTACTGAGCGACCCAATCGGCACAGTTCC
>CAYGTJ010000135.1:0-3431 GCA_964352755.1 uncultured Alphaproteobacteria bacterium | reverse complement strand
GCAATGATCATAAGTGGGCGTCCAGATTGCATCACAGTCTCCAATGTTGGAAGAAGTGGTTGCAACGTTGATAGCTTTTTCTCAACAATCAAAATGTACGGATTATCAAGTTCAGCAAGCATGCGCTCTGAATTCGTCACAAAATAAGGTGATGTGTAGCCACGATCAAACTGCATACCCTCAACAACTTCGAGTTCTGTATCAAGTGATTTTGCTTCCTCTACAGTGATCACGCCTTCGTTGCCGACTTTTTCCATGGCTTTGGCGATAATGTCACCGATTTCTTTATCGCCATTCGCAGAAATTGTTGCAACTTGAGCGATTTCAGCATTCGTTGATACCTTCTTTGAGCGGTTTTTTAATGATTCCACCACAAGTGAAACTGCATGCTCAATCCCACGTTTTAGACCAATAGGATTCATGCCACCAGCAAGGGCACGTACGCCCTCACGAACGATGGATTGCGTGAGAACAGTTGATGTTGTTGTTCCATCACCCGCAACGTCAGCTGTTTTTGACGCAACTTCACGCACCATTTGTGCACCCATATTTTCAAAGGGGTCGGCGAGTTCAATTTCTTTAGCAACAGTTACGCCATCTTTCGTAATGCGCGGAGCACCGAAGGATTTACTGAACACAACGTTGCGGCCTTTTGGCCCTAATGTGACTTTTACTGTATCAGCGAGGATGTCAACACCCCGCATCATGCGTTCGCGGGCGTCTGCACCGAAACATACATCTTTTGCAGCCATAAGTAATTCTCCTTATATATGAGCTTAATTTTAATTATCCAATAATTCCCATGATGTCAGATTCTTTCATGATTAAGACATCTGTGCCTTCAATTTTGACTTCTGTGCCTGACCATTTTCCGAAAAGAATTGTGTCACCAACTTTTACATCCATTGGTGTTACTTTTCCATCGTCAGACTTTGCACCGGAACCAACGGCAATAACTTCACCTTGGTGGGGTTTTTCTTGGGCAGTATCAGGAATAATAATTCCACCTGTTGTTTTTTCTTCAGCTTCAATGCGGCGGACAGCCACACGGTCGTGTAAGGGTTTAAACTTCATGTTTTCCTCCATGGGTTAGGTTTAGCACTCACAACGTGAGAGTGCTAATTAGTTAACAAAAAATAATCTTGGCGTCAAGTCTCACATGCAGGGAGGGTCTGATTCATATGAAGTTGACAAATTGTATACATTTGATATTTCAACAGTAACAGTTTTCAAATGTTTGATATGAAATTAAAAGGGCGTTTTTTTGTTAATATTCTTGGGAATATTATTGAGTTTTATGATTTTACGCTTTTTGCCTTCTTATCAAGTGTTACGGCGCCACTTTATTTTCCCTCTGAGAGTAAGTTAACAGCGATTCTTACAACGCTGAGTGTTTTTGGGGTAAGTTTTTTTATGCGCCCGGTTGGTGCTGTTTTTTTTGGTTATTTAGGTGACACATATGGGCGTCGCTTTTCTCTGAAACTTACGATTGCCCTGATGTCGTTTGCCTCGTTCGCGTTTGCGTTTCGACCGACTTATCATGATATCGGATGGGTGGCGCCGGTGTTTTTTGTGTGCATTCGGCTTTTGCAGGGCTTTAGTGTGGGGGGTGAGTATGCGGGTGCTGTGGTTTCGGCTATTGAGGGCGCGCCAAAAAGTAATGCTTATTTGATCGGAAGTTATGTAACGTGCTCTAGTGTGGTGGGAACATTGCTCGCGTCCCTTGTAACAGTGGTTCTACTGCAGCCTGAAATGCCTGATTATGCGTGGCGCTTTGGGTATGTTTTTGGCGGCGCTTTGGGTGTTTTTGTATACGCACTGGTTGCTAAATACATGCACTTTCAGGCTTCATCTGCGCCGCGTATGACTCTTTTTACCCTGTTGCGAGAGTTATGGGGTGGTTCGCGGGTGTTATTTATTTCAGTGTTTTTAATGGCAGGGTTTTCGGGCGCATTTTTTTACACGGCATTTTCACTTGCAAGCGTAATTATGATATCAGTCCGTCATTGGAATGTTGTGTGGGCACACATGGCATCTATAGGGGGGATGTTTACCTATTTGATATTCGTGCCACTGTTTGCTCAGTGTGCGCGTCGTTATGGTGGTGTTCGTGTAATTAAGTGGGGAATTGGGTTGACGTTGACTGTTGGAACCGCCGGACTGGTGTTGATTCTGCATGGTTCGTCATTTTCAACAGTTATGTTGGGTGCGGTGTTTTTAAGTTTTTGTTGTGCAGCAAGCCAGGGGCCGATGAACGGGCTAATGTGTATGGCTTTTCCGCAAAGCCGGCGATATACCGGCTTTGGTGCTGCGTACGGGGTTGGTATTTCTGTCTTTGGCGGCATTACAGGTATGGTTCTCGTGCATCTTGTCCTTATACACGCCTCAGGCTTCTGGGGGATCGTGTACCTGCAGTTAATAACACTTATGGCAGCGGCAGCGCTTCACATAAGCCAGCACGCCTTAAATGAGAGATCTAGCGGGAAATAATCTCGATTGTACTGTTTGCATAGTTTGGAACTTGCGTTTGTCCATATGTGAGTGCATTGCTCTGAACATCCTTTAGGGCGCGCGTCACATCACGATCAATAAGAGCACTCGTTGGGCAGTCCAGTGCGATCGAAAGTTTATACATAACCTGTGTGTTAAGTCGGCGATGCCCGCACTCAAGACGAGATATATAGGCTTGGCTGTACCCTGTGCGTGCAGAAAGTGTCTTTGCACTTATGCGACGCATCGTGCGGATGAGTCTTAAGTTATTGTAGTTGATATCTTTCATAGCTTGTCCAATTAATCTGGAGACATAATCAACGCCAAATGTGCAAATGGGAAACAGCAAATTTGCATTTTGAATATGAGAGGGAGGGCTTGAAACATAGGGATTTGCAATAAAATGAAAAAATATTAAGAAAAATGAAAATATGGGCTTGACGGTGGGGGGGGAATGGAATAGTTATTTGTCACCACAGAGGTGGTTGTGCAGATTAACATAGCAAATATGAAGAAGAGATGAGCGGGTTGCGGTATAAAACCGCAAAGTTAATTTTTTTAATTGAATTCTCAATTAGTTTTTAAAACATGAGAGTTTGATCCTGGCTCAGAACGAACGCTGGCGGCACGCCTAACACATGCAAGTCGAACGAGAACTCCTACTTCGGTAGGAAATTCTAGTGGCGGACGGGTGAGTAACGCGTAGGAACCTACCTTTTGGTGGGGAATAACGATGGGAAACCGTCGCTAATACCCCATACGCCCTGCATATATATGCTGTTAATTATGGACAGTATATATATGCAGGGGAAAGTTTTTCGCCGAAAGAGGGGCCTGCGTCAGATTAGGTAGTTGGTAGGGTAAAAGCCTACCAAGCCTATGATCTGTAGCTGGTTTGAGAGGATGATCAGCCACACTGGGACTGAGACACGGCCCAGACT
>CAYGTJ010000134.1:0-3439 GCA_964352755.1 uncultured Alphaproteobacteria bacterium | reverse complement strand
AAACAACGAACCAACAATACATACAGCACCAATAACAAGTGGATATTCCATGAGAAGTTCAACATTGGATGCCGTGGCAAAAATGCCAGCCAACACCATTGTTGCAACCATCGTAACCGCGTATGTCTCGAAAAGATCAGCGGCCATTCCGGCACAGTCACCAACGTTATCACCAACGTTATCCGCAATAACAGCAGGGTTACGGGGGTCATCTTCAGGAATGCCGGCCTCAATCTTACCAACAAGATCAGCACCAACATCTGCGCCCTTGGTGAATATTCCGCCACCTAAACGTGCAAAAATTGAAATTAATGATGCACCAAAGCTGAGGGAAATAAGTGCCTCGAGGAGTGTACGTTGCGGAACTTCCATACCCTTAAGATAGGCGTAGTACCCAACAACACCCGCAAGACCAAGTCCAACAACAAGAAATCCGGTGATTGCACCACTTTGGAACGCAACATCAAGTGCCGGTTGGAGTCCCTTTCGTGCAGCTTCAGCCGTACGCACATTGCCACGCACAGATACGTTCATACCTACATATCCAGCAAGACCAGAAAGAACAGCCCCAATGACAAAACCAATCGCCGCATAACTACCCAAAATGAAGTGAATCGCAAGTGTTAGAAAAACCCCCACAACACTGATGCTTGTATATTGGCGATTAAGATAGGCTTGGGCACCTTCTTGAATAGCCTGCGCAACTTCGCGCATTTTTTTATCACCCGCAGGTGCCGCAAGCACATTGCGCGTTGCGATTAATCCATAAATGATCGCAAGAGCACTTGCGCCAAGTGAAAGCTGAATAGCTGTGTTCATAGTTGTTGTTACTCCAGATAAAAACATGTGAAAAAGTTGTAACTAAAATTTTAGCTCATGTCGAGTAAAAGCCATCAATTTTATGCACACCCACAAAGTTTATGGAGATTACATGTGTATGTTTACGTACGCAGATACCTGGTAAGAACTCGGATCAACCTTTAGATTTGTGAATTTAACCTTACCAAAGGTGAGGTATTTTGCCACAATTCCTAATGTGAGATCCCGTTTAATGCGGCCTTCCCAGCCGATGTTTCCACCATATGCCATAACTGTTGCATTTTTCGTGCTTGTTTGGGTGCCGTCACCGTTTGCGGTTCCTTTGGCTGACCAGCGTGAGAACTGAATTGTTGGCCCTACATATACAATCATATCTTTATTTCCGGCCTCAAACTGAGCCCCTACACGCACATCCATCCCAAATGAAAATGACCGTGAAACCTTGGTGTGCATGGGGGTTTTTGTGTTTCCGTGAATGAGTTTATAGTCTTTATTTGCATCACCATTTGCATCATGGGTGATAAATAATTCTGTTCCCAGATAAAATTTATTGTCAAAAGTACGCCCATACCCGCCATGTGCCCCGAGAATCCAGTTTGACATGTCAGGTTTTGTTGATCCCTCAAGCGTGCCAAGCGTGTGGCTAAGTGAGATTTTATTCATGGAATACCCGACCTGAACACCAGCATAAGGCCCGTGAAATGCCTTAGCCGTGAGTGGGGAAAGGCTCACAAGTGCCAGACATAAACCGAAGGCCGTAGATTGCAAGAGTGCGTATGTGTTTGAAATGTGTGTATGTGTCATAAAAATATCATAGGAACTATGATTCATAATAATATGATATGTAGGAGGGGTCAATTCATCTGATATGCGTATCATCTTGCATGGTGGCATTTTTGTTCTAGTGCTGTGGGATAAACTTTGATAGTACTGTGCCATCAGATATTTAGGAGAAAAACCATGAAACCCTATGCAATAACCGGGCGTACACGCCTCGTAAACCAATCATTATTAACAAAGGTAGGGATTGTTTTAAGTGCTAATCTCTTGCTTATTGCGGCGGCGAAAACTCGAGTTTGTCTTGGGTATGTTGATTTAAGTTTGCAATCACTCATCGTGCCCATGCTGGCTCTTGTTATGGGGCGACAATTGGCTATCGCCGCAGTTTCCCTTTATTTGCTAGAGGGGCTCATTGGTGTTCCTGTATTCCAAGGTACCCCCGAACGTGGAATTGGTCTTGCCTACATGGTTGGGCCGACTGGTGGCTATTTGCTTGGCTTTCTTGGCGTGCAAATACTTGCGGGTGTTGAGAATCTAAATCAGGGAATGTGGTCATCTCACGTTCGCTTATTTGCTGTGCTCACACGAAATCATGTGATTATCCACGTGCTTGGTATTGCTTGGCTGAGTGTTTTGTTCGGCATGAATACGGCAATTGCTATTGATATGCCGCTCTGGCCGGCGGCTGTTGCAAAAATTGTTATCGGGTTTGCCTTTATAAACATGTTGCGCCAGCACGTAGGTTCACGCACATAATTTCACACTAATAAACATGTTTAGCGGTAGGCGGGTGCTGCCGGTATTTTTACAATGTAAACTCCCCCGTGATCATCACGCCAGACATGCACCCAGAGTTTTTCTGTCACGGGGTCGTATTCACCACATACAGCAGTTAATTCTTGTCCGCTAAGGTCAAATGCCCATTTTAGCTTAAGGGTGAGGCTATATTTCTCGGCGTTTGAGTGAATCGTAAAAGATTCAACATGATGCCTTGGGAACTGAGAAATATCTAAGCTTTTGATCGAAACTGTGGTTTCTGTGAGGGCAGATTTGAGTGTTTTTGAAAAGTAATCTTCTTGAGTTGATAAGTCTGATCCTGGGAGGGCTTGAGCGACCTTATGTGTTTTTTCTAAAACACCCCATGTCAGCAATGTCCGTGGATTTAGGCCCCACGATATTATTTCTGGGTCACTATGGCTGTGGGTATCGCTGAGGTGATCGCTGAGATTATCACTGAGGTGATTACTGGCATTTGCAAAAGATATGATTAACGAAACAAACAGACCTAAATATGACCATCTCAGCCCGTAATAAAATGAATAGTATAACCCCATAGGATGTTGAAATCACCTTAAGTATTTGTGTGTGCGTGAATGTGGTGCCCGCAGCCAGACTCGAACTGGCACGACCGAAGTCGACAGATTTTAAGTCTGTTGTGTCTACCGATTCCACCATGCGGGCACGGGGTGACATTATCGTTTTTCACCTGAAGAATCAAGCTGTAAGAGAGCGCGTGTGCTAAAAAATTGTGTGGAAGTGTGCGCCTGCACCTAACTCTTCTTCAATACGAAGGAGTTGATTGTATTTGGCAATACGGTCAGAACGAGACAAGGAACCAGTTTTAATTTGTCCCGCGTTGATAGCCACGGCAAGGTCAGCGATCGTTGTGTCTTCTGTTTCGCCAGAACGGTGTGAGATAACGGTTTCAAAGGAGTTTTTGTGCGCAAGCTGAATCGTGGCTAACGTTTCGCTAAGCGTTCCAATTTGATTGAGCTTGATCAAAATCGCATTGGACGCAGACTTTACAATTCCAGCATGCAGGAGCGATGTCTTGGGCACA
>CAYGTJ010000133.1:0-3471 GCA_964352755.1 uncultured Alphaproteobacteria bacterium | reverse complement strand
GACGTGAATGTCCGATCTCTTCAAGGCTAAGCAAAACACACCGCCGACATCAACCAGCGGTTCATCGTCAAATGCGCCCACTTACTCGGCCAAAGACATTGAGGTGCTCGAGGGCTTAGAACCCGTTCGCCGTCGCCCTGGCATGTACATTGGTGGCACAGACACCCGCGCATACCATCACTTAGCGGCTGAAATTCTTGATAACTCAATGGATGAAGCCGTTGCCCGTCATGCAAAAATCATTTGGTTGCGGATGATTGATGATCGCACGATCGAAATAGAAGACGACGGACGTGGTATCCCCGTTGATCCCCACCCGAAATTTCCTGATAAATCGGCGCTTGAGGTCATCATGACCACGCTGCATTCTGGCGGTAAATTCTCCAACAGTGCGTATGCCACGTCTGGTGGTTTGCATGGGGTGGGCTTATCCGTCGTTAATGCCCTCTCATCCACCATGCACGTTCAGGTTAATCGCAGTGGAACCCTCCATTCCCAAACGTATATCCGCGGCGAACCCCAGGGTGCCTTAATCGCCACACCAACAGACACACCAAAAAAACGAGGGACATCCATTCGTTTCACACCGGACGCAGAAATTTTTGGTGACAAAATAAGCTTTACCCCATCTGCTCTGCTCAAAATGGCGCGATCGAAAGCATACCTCTTCAAAGGTGTTGAAATTCGTTGGGTCTGCCCACTATCACTTTGTTCTGATGGGGTTCCTGAAAAAGAGACGTTATGTTTCCCCAATGGTCTTTACGATTATCTGAAAGAAACGCTGGATGAAAACACCCAGATCATTCCTGATTTTTTCACGGGTGACTACACACACAAAGGCCAACCCCATCGCATGGAATGGGCGGTAACATGGACAGATCGCGATGAAAACATGTTCCGATCATACTGTAACACGGTGTATACACCTCAAGGTGGTACACATGAAACCGGGTTTCGAACCGCGTTATTGAAATCGCTCAAAGCCCACGCCGAACGCCGTAACAACAAACGCGCCAGTGTCCTTACCAGTGATGATGTGACCTCTGGCATTACGGGAATTATTTCCGTATTCATTCCCAACCCCCAATTTCAGGGACAAACCAAAGAAAAGCTCACCACCGGTGATACGGCGAAATTCGTTGAAACAGCCGTGCGTGAAACGATGGATCAGTGGCTGAGCCAACATCTGGCCACGGGTGATGCCCTGCTTGAGCATCTTATTGCCATCGCCGAAGAACGCAAACGCCGCAAAGCATCGAAAGAAACGCTGCGTCAAACGGCCACGAAACGTCTGCGTCTACCCGGGAAATTGGTGGATTGTACCTCAACAAATTATGAGGAAACGGAAATTTTCCTCCTCGAGGGGGATTCCGCGGGTGGGACTGCGAAACAAGCGCGCATTCGCAAAACCCAAGCGATCTTGCCACTGCGCGGAAAAATCTTGAACGTGGCCAGTGCCAGTGTTGACAAGATGTTTGCCAACCAAGAAATCAAAGACCTGGCACTTGCCATTGGTATTGGCCTTGGTAAGGACTGCAGTCTTGAAAAACTGCGCTACGGGAAAGTTGTTATTCTCACCGATGCGGATACGGATGGTGCGCATATTGCCGCACTTTTGCTCACATTCTTTTACATGCAGATGCGCCCTTTGATGACGAACGGCCATGTTTATCTTGCGTGCCCGCCTCTTTATCGCCTGCGCCACGGGTCTAAAAAAATCTACGCCCGGGATGACGCGCACAAAGACACACTCCTCAAAACCTTCCCAAGCAATGCGAACGTGGAAATCACCCGCTTTAAAGGTCTCGGTGAGATGGATTGGCCAGATTTAAAACTCACAACCACGGATCCAGAAACACGCACCCTTTTGAAGGTAACACTCGACGATCCCCATGCGGAACTTGATACGGCACCACCCGAAGAAGTTCTCAAACATCTTGACGGGTTCATGGATGATCTCATGGGACGTAAGCCTGAAAAACGCTTTAACTTTATCCAAGAAAATGCGTCATTCGTGGCAAACCTCGACGTATAACCACACTCAACGCAAGCCTGTATTTTTTTCCCCAAAACGCGTATCATACGCGTAAGTGGTATGAACAAAATAATATGCTTTACTTAGTTATGCTCATTGGGCTTTTGACCAATGCACACCCCGTCAAGAGCGCACTGGTTGATGTTCGTCCTTTGCGGCGTATTTCCGATGATAAGGTACGCCTTGGTGACATTTTTACAGGGATTGATGGCCATACACAAAAAATTGTGGGCAAGTCACCTAACCCCGGTGAATCAAAAGTGTATACGTTTCATGAACTCCGGGCGCTTGCGAAAAAATTTAACCTAAAATGGAAACCACTGCTTGATTCAGCTCAAACCCAGGTGTTGCGGGCGTCATTTCGTGTGGATCACGATCAGTTGCGCACCCACGTTTATGAGGCGCTACATGCAAAACACCCCAAGATATTCCCCAAAGAACCGCATGCGATTGTTCTTGAGCAAGGAACCGCGCAGATTTTTCTTCCTGCTGAAAAAAGAACAGCCGTAAAAAAGAGTGATCTACGTATGGGGGAAATCAAGCTTAATCCTCAGCAATCACGCTTTACCATTGCGGTTACAACCCCCTACACCACCACGACGGTTGAGGGTCATCTTGTCAAACAACGAGAAATTCCTGTCTTACGCCGAACTATGCAACGCGGAGAAATAATTACGCCCCTTGATACAGAACTAATGGCAACTGCGGTAAAGGGTATCGGGCGGGCACAAATCATCGAACGCACCAATGTCATCGGGAAAACCATTGCTGTTGGCCGTGTTCGCGCATTCAAACCGATTTATGCACATGAAGTTGCGTGGGAATTTATCGTTCACACCGGGGATCCGGTGCGCTTATTTCCCCGCCTTCCCCAAACACATGAAACGCAACCCGGAATGGCCATGATGGACGGGATGCGCGATGATGTGATTCTGGTGCGTAATGAAAATACGGGCACCATCCATGAGGCACATATTGTGGGTGAATCCCGGGTAGAACTGCTCACATCGCCGCCTCAAACGCCCTCTTCGCATGCATCGAAAGCCCCAGATGACGACACCGATGCACGTATTGACGAAACCACTGAAGAATTTTCGCGCAATCCTGAAACAGAATACACAGAAACAGATAGCGAATAGTATAGAGATATATTATATAGCGTTTATTTTGGAATTCATCAATGCAATCTGATCCAAATATCCATACATCCACACCGGAACGTTTGGGGAACTGCGAATTTGTGCAGGGTTCATCCACCCGTACCAGGGAACTTCACGCGATGAAGGCTTGAAACCAGGATTTTCGTCAACATGAGCCGCAAAAACGCAGTTAACAACATGTTGCCCCTTTCCACCGACAAAACTATGCGCACAGACATAGTGCAAATCACACGCAAGTTCTGCCCCCATTTCCTCATAAAACTCTGCCAACTCAAG
>CAYGTJ010000132.1:0-3503 GCA_964352755.1 uncultured Alphaproteobacteria bacterium | reverse complement strand
TCTGTGTCCCAATAATAATATTGATTGCATTCGTATTAATCTTATCTGTCAGATCATTCATCCCCGAAACCGTGGCAATATGATCACTGGAAACTGTGGCAACCACCTGATCAGGAAAGAGCTTTTTTGCATACGCTTCAAGGCGTTCGATACCAGGGCCGCACGGAATTAAACTCGTTCCCTCACAGGAAGGACACGCAGACACTTCAGGCTGTACAAACCCACAATGATGACACTGAAGATTCTTACACGAGGCATGCATAACAAGCGATGTACTGCATTGGGGGCACCCAAAGCGATGACCACAGGACCCACACATAAGAAGTGGGGCGTACCCCCGACGGTTTAAAAAAAGAAAAACCTGGGATTTTTCAGCCAGGGTCTGGCGAATCTTTGCCAATGCATCCGCGTGCAACCAGTTTTCGGTTTCACCCTCTGTTCTTATACGTCGTCGCATATCTACCGTTACAACCTCAGGAAGGACACTTGTTCCCACACGAAACTTCATCTCTGCATGTGCGTATTTTCCTTGCTGGGTATGGTGATACGTTTCAAGGCTTGGGGTTGCCGAACTTAAAATTACATTAGCACCCTCGTAGTGACTGCGCGCCAATAGCACATCTCGACAGTGATAAACGGGAGGATCTTCTTGCTTATAACTTCCGTCGTGCTCTTCATCCATGACGATAAGTTTTAAGTTTGCAAACGGAATCAATGCCCCCGATCGCGCCGCCACCACAACCAAAGGATCGCCGGTAATCGCTCGTTTCCACACATGCCAGCGTTGTGCCGGCGTCATCCGTGAATGCCAAACCGCACAATCATGACCAAAACGTGCCTCAAACCGTTCAATCCACGCAGGTGTTAAGCCAATTTCCGGCACACAAACGAGCACCTGGCCGCCAGTTTTCCAAACGCGCTGCACATGTTCGAGGTACACTTCTGTTTTACCTGAGCCCGTCACGCCATCCAGTAATGCCACACGTGTGCCTGCACGAAAGGCTTCCGCCATCACATCACGAGCACGCAGTTGGTGCTCATTTAACGTTAGCGGAGATTTTTCAACGGAATCATTTTGGGAAATCTTCCGCGCGCGATACGTATGCGTTAGATCAACGCCACCTAATGCTGATTTAAAGAACTGCCCCAGGGGAACAACATTATAGCGACTGATCCATGAAAGCACGTTCATAAACCCTGGCGATATCTTATAGGCAAATGCGCCACTTATCGGCTTGATTTTTGTCGCTGGAACCGTTGGTGTTACGCCTATTTCAACGACAACCGCAATCACCTTACGCGATCCCAATGGCACATGAACAAACTGCCCAACAGCGACAGAATCGTGATCACACTGATACGTGTACGCCTGCAAATGGGGGCCTATTGGGTGTGCCTGGATATACTGAAAAGGAGGACGTGACAAAAACGTGCACTATTTACGATAAGAAAGTATAATGTCCTGGTATATACAACGCAAGTAAGGTTATTCGTGCTGCCCTCTTCTCTTATTGAACCGTATCAAGCATGGCTTACCTGGTTAAAAGCATCAAAGGGTGTCGCAACGCATACCTACACAAGCTATGCCCACGATGTCAAAACGTTTCTTATCTTCCTCACACACCACTGGGGTGGCGAAATTTCGTGCAACCGACTAACAGAACTAACAAGTCGCGATATTCGCGCCTTTCTTGCGAATCGCTTAGCCACAAACACATCACATCGCACCAACGCCCGCAATATTTCTGCGTTAAAATCATTCATGGCATTTCTTGAGACAGAACGAGGGCTTTCGTGCACGGCTTTTGTAAATCTTTCCTTGCCCCGACTTCCCAAGCGTCTGCCGCGGCCTCTGGAAATTGATAATATTCGCGAGCTTATTCTAGCTATTTCCGATCATGACTGGGCGGGAACGCGCGATCGCGCCTTGTTTTTGCTGCTTTATGGAACGGGCCTGCGTATTAGTGAGGCACTATCACTGACCATTCGTGATGTTTCTGGGGAGAGCATTTTAACCATCCGGGGAAAAGGACAAAAGGAACGCATTGTTCCCTTAATTAAAGAATGCAGCGCACTTGTTTCCACCTATCGCAAAGCTTGTCCGTATGCTGAATCCCCAGATCGCGCGCTGTTTCTCGGCGTGCGTGGCAAACCTGTAAGTGCGGGAATCATCCAACAATCCATGCGACGTGTTCGCAAGGTATTGAATCTACCTGATGAAGCAACACCCCATGCGTTGCGACATAGTTTTGCCTCTCATTTACTTGCAAATGGGGCAAACCTCCGCGAAGTTCAAGCCTTACTTGGGCATACCAATCTCGCAACAACACAACAGTATATTGATGTAAACGTTCAGCAATTAATCAAGATTCACAAAGATTCTCATCCGCGTGAAGAACGCCCTATCCGTAAAGAATCTCACGAAAAAACTCCAGATAAGAAAAGGAAATAAAGACAATCAAGAAGGTAAAACTTCAAAGAAACCTCTCTCAAAAATCTTTAAGATAAAAGTACGCAGCCAAAAACTAAGGTGTTTTAACGTTGCACGCCCGAGACATCCGACGCAGCGCATCTAAACTACCCTTGGTCGAATACGTATCGGTGGTTTGCGTTCCGCGCTTAGATTTGCCTTTCACCACAACGTCACCACGCGCACGCGCAATAGCCAGCGCCACGGTTTTATCAAGGGTTGCATGAGAAATCCAGGCAGTTTCACCCTGAATCAGATCAAACTCATGGGTTTTATCGCTAACCACAATCCTCAGTTTGTGTGAGCGATGAATGCCATAACCCGCATCAATACTAACGGAATAATAACTTTTTAAGTACGGCCGATGGGTAATAATCATAAAGACGTCCCCACGTTTTTTATATTTGCCCTCAGATTTCACTGGGGCTGCCGTCATGTAGCAGATCGGTTTTCCATCTTCAGTGGCTTTGAATACTTCCCATGAACCAAAGCGACCAAGCCGTGTTGGGGTATCCGCACAAAACTCAGTAGAAAAAACACACAATGAGACGGCAAGAAAAAGAAAAATACGCACAATCAAAAATCAAAACTAATTTCTATTAATTTACCACACGATCGGGGAAAACTAAATGAAAGATACGCTTATGAATATGATCAATCCCATTTTTCTTTGTTGAACTGCTCAAAAATACTTCGGGAACGCACATCATATAATCGAGCAAGGCATTATGAGTTTCCTCATGCATGGTCTTTTGTTGGCATTGTTTGATCTTATCGGCCTTGGTCAGAATAACCTGAAAAGGTGTTCCCGCACCTTGCAAAATATGAAACAAATCGTGATCGATGGGCTTGAGACCGTGGCGCGCATCAACCAACACAAACAACAACCGTAGATTTCGCCGGGTTGTGATATATCGAGTCATATCATGTTGCCAGTTGTGCTTAAGATGTATCGGAACATCCGCAAACCCATACCCTGGCAAATCAACAAAAAGAGCATGATTTTCAACACGGAAAAAGTTGATTTCTTGGG
>CAYGTJ010000131.1:356-3512 GCA_964352755.1 uncultured Alphaproteobacteria bacterium | reverse complement strand
CGTGTAAGGGCATTTTTCAAGTCATCCGGAATACCGGCAAAATTAAAATCTTGCATATTTTTCTCTTTTCTCTCGTTGTTTTGCATGTCACCCAACGAAAGTTCAATCAAGGTAATGCAAGGTTCTTGCCCGGTTCAGTCCGTGGCTTCAACCGAAGTTAAACCACTTTCTAAGACCAAGTGCAAATTATTATTTACATTACCTAGTTCGCCCATCACAAATTTTCAATAGCAAATGTAAAAAAAATGACTGAATTAATAATAAAAGTGGGAAAACCGCTATTTCCCCTCACACAACAAATAAAAAAACTGAAACAAAAAGAGTTCTAATCAGTTCAAAAATATCAAGAAATGAAAAAATGGTATCCCCTACGGGAGTCGAACCCGTGTTCCCACCATGAGAGGGTGATGTCCTAGGCCACTAGACGAAGGGGACATTGTGATGAAGAACCTACGGAATATAGCCTCAAAAATCAAGAGAAAAATCGTAAGGCTTAGCTGAACCCCTTACGCAACCCTTAGATTAGACATACTTAATTGGCTGGTTTGTTTGCCGCAAAGAGTTGTAAACATAAAGGTTTGAAGGGCGTTCCTAGGTCAAGAATTTCCTCGTGTTGCTTTCCTGGGATGTTTATAAATCGGGATTCTTGCAAACATGATGGGCCCAAAAAAACACGCATTCGCTCAGGAAACACGCGCATATCGGTATTCATTGCAAAATAATCTAACGGGGCAAAATCAGGATTGTACCGCACAACCACCGCGCGGGTCGCACGCAGATGGTATGTTAGTTGCGCCACGAGTTGACGGTTATCACACACGATCACTTTGTCATCTAACGTGATGTTGCGTTCTTTCAACGCATTCACGATGCGTGTCGCCCGATAAAACCGTTGATATGGATTCAGTTTTTGAGGTAACAACGCGTGATAGGCACATATACTCAACACCCCCGCTATTAAGGCAATAACAGCGTTACTAACGATTCCCCGTCGCAAGGCCTGTGGATATTTTCCAAGACTCGCGACCAGGGCGTAAATCAAGCCCACATGCGCCACACTTGCCCAATTTGCGTGCGAACGATTCAACAGGGCTTGAATCAAAATAAACACAAATATAGGGAGTGAGAGTCCCAACGCATAGCGTACGTGGGGGATTTTTTGCACCTGCTTTAGTCGTCGCAATCCCTCAATGGCAAGAACAGGCCCTACAACTATAAATTGCGCACCAATAAAAACACCTGCGTTTACAAGGTTAAACCGTCCCCAAGTGCCAACATTTCCAGCTGTATGAGCCACCGTTGGCCAATCATTAATGTAGTTCCAATATATATTAGGCAATAGACACAGCACGATCATTAGAACAATTAACGGAATGCATTTTAGATGCTTGTGGGTAATTTCCTCACCAGACAGCCACACAGCAAGAGGATATGTGATGACAAACCAAACCATGGCATACTTTGCGAGAAACCCAACTCCTAAAACGCCGCCCAACCATATTGCCGTTGTGCTATCTGGGTGGTGCATAAAGCGATACCCCCACACCATTGCCCACGCGTAAAACACCAGCAACAAAGGATCTGTCGAAATGATATGACTGGAAAGGGTAACACCTGGCATCGTAAGATACGCGAGTGCCAGAATACTCGGCGGAAGGGATGCCTGGCGATCACGGGCAAATGCAACTAACCCACTCGCAACACCAATATGCGCCACCAATGACGGTAATCGCACCACAAGGGCATTATCACCAAACACAGACGTAAAACCACCAATCACCCATCCAATAAGCGGAGGCTTTGAATAGTACCCCCAATCGATATTTTTTCCCCACGCCCAGTACTGGGCTTCATCACCATAGAGCGGGAAATTTGCAAATAGACCAATTGCAGCATGCCAAAGCAGGTAAAAGGCATACACACCAATCACAGGAATTGCACGATTTCGTAGATTTGAAGAAGTGGGCGACACGTTCATGCTAATTTGAGAGGAGGTCTTGTTTGCGTTTTTTGGCCGCCTGCAAGAGATAAACATTGCGTGCGTACACGATCAGCCCAGAGGCTTGACCAATGATCAGCACCGGATCTTTACGAAGACTCACGTAGACAAGCATTAAAACACCCCCCGCAAGGCTAAAATACCAGAACGCAGCAGGAACTACGCTTTCTTTGCGACGTTCGCTGTATATCCATTGCACAATAAAGCGCAGGGCAAACAATCCTTGCGCAAAAAAACCTAGCCCTAAAAGCACATATTCACTCATGTATTTCTGCCAATTCTGGGTCTGACCATGCACGCCGCCTGGCAAGCAACCAGCGCACACCAAAAAGATCGCGGATACCAACCCACAAACGATTGTTGAGGGTGTATTTTGACACACCTGCTTTACGCGGGCGGTGGCTGACGGGGATGTTCACTACCTTAGCCCCCTGATACTTAAACAAACACCCAAGAAAACGGTGCATATGATCAAAACGCGGCAAACGTAAAAACGCCTCACGGGAAAAAAGTTTTGTCGCACATCCCGAATCCACACACCCGTCGTTTAGGATGGCGTTGCGCACCACATACGCGACGGTCTTTGAAAACTTGCGAAACCAGCTATCATTGCGTTGGGCGCGATTACCAATGAAAAAAATCTCGTGAGGTTTCTTTTTCTCAGAAGCGACCAATTTATCAAGAAACGTGATGAGATCTTGTGGAGGATTCTGACCATCACCATCAAGAGTAAAAATCCACGGGGATGACGCCGCCTCAACACCACTTACAACGGCGGCGCTTTGACCGGCGTTTACCCGGTGGCGCACACATTTAAGATGGGTTGTCTCTTTTGCTTTATCCACAAGAAGTGGCCACGTGCCATCTGTACTGCCATCATCAACCACCACAATTTCATAGCTGAGACCTGGAATTTCCTCACAAACTGTGCGCGTCTCATCAATCAGAGAGCCAATATTTGCAACCTCATCCTTAACGGGAATAACAATAGCGCAGGAAAGATTCATTCAAAATGCGGTTTATTTTGTCATAAGTCATAGCATGTCATAACTTCAAGAACAATTATTTTCCCCCACCTACACATGACAATAGATCAATATATCATGAAAACAGCATTGACATTTAACGCATTTCATCGCAATTTAATGCCACTCAGC
>CAYGTJ010000131.1:0-346 GCA_964352755.1 uncultured Alphaproteobacteria bacterium | reverse complement strand
AACCGTTATACGCAGCAATGTGTATCGAGGGTTCGAATCCCTTCTCCTCCGCCAGGAATGAAAAGGCCATTTTGGCCTTTTGATTTCTGGAAGATCGCACGAACGCAAATCTGCTACTAGTTGAAAGTGGATTTAGCGAACACCTGAATCATTTGCCGTTTTATTGCTCAGAACATCCTCACGATTCGTACGTATTCCCTTATCATTTACAGTCTTGTTATAACGAGGGTCTTCCTTCTTATATGTCTGCAGCTTATTCACGGGGATCTTTTTCCCACCTGTTGTTGTGGTTGTGCTCGTACCTGTGCTTCCGCCGGATGTTGATGTACCGCCACCTGTTGTTGTG
>CAYGTJ010000130.1:0-3541 GCA_964352755.1 uncultured Alphaproteobacteria bacterium | reverse complement strand
GGTCTTTAATATTCTCATTATCTCCACCGCTGACGATTGGAGCAATATTAGGGGGAACTGCTGTTGGCAGTTTCCGAGGTTTGCAATTTGCGAGAACAGACCATTTATTGAGTAAAGGCCGCAGAAATCTCGGGGACACTCTAGGTCGTATGGAATCTAATACGCGGGGATTTTTTGATTTTGCTAGTAGGTGTGAAAATAGTGCTGACGAAATACAATTAACGGTTGCAGGGCATTCGCTGGGTGCGGCCGGAGCCCTGGGAGTATCTGCTCAGATGACACATCACTCAAATACAGAAGTGGCGTTATTTAATTCCCCGGGTGGACATCGTGGCCTCGTGAAAATATGGAGTGCACAGAAAGGTAGAGACTTTTTAGAGGCTTCACGGGATTTGGATATTTACCATATTTCGCGAAGTTCAGACATTGTATCAGGCCTTGGCAGTCTTCCAGAGTCTAGTATAAATTATGTTCTGGATCCATTGGGCGTCTCTTATGATAGAACAATAAACACGTGGGTTGGAGATGCCTGGAGTTCTCATTCTCTCGATAGATTAGTATCTAGTATTTGGACACACTGACGCAGTGGCAAAGTTACGAAATTATATTCATATGACCAATTTAAACTTTACCTGATGAGACAATCTGTTTTGATTTTAACTGTACGCAAGGTTTTATCGCGTGCTTTTCTTTTACTAGGTTGCTTGGGAAATGTAGACGCCAAGATCCAAGAACAGATATTCCCGCGAAGCCTTCTTAAACGATACCCTCATCTTTCAACGTATGTAAAACCCGGAAGCGTGATAAGAAGACAACGTAGCTGGACAAACCGTATTTTTGCGATTACTCCGCCAAATCATGTTGCCCCTCAATATATTATTCGTTTGAGGCAACAGAACAAACAGCAGCCTTTTCACATTTCTTCTGTGTGTGAATTAAAGCATTTGCAACAGTTGAAAGAGAGTGGAATTGATGCATCGAACGTTATTGATTCGTTTCCACCAAACGTCATGGTTTTTAGGTATATTCTTGAATCACGGCCACTAAATAACGATGATTTCAACGCTGAGAAAACATTAAAAGATGCCTTGAGTATCCTTAAAAAATTGCACCACGCTCCTTTTCGCTTTGCAAAAGACAAGAGTCCGTTTGACGAGATTAGAGGCGCTTTGCAAATCCTCAATAACCGGTTGTCTGGTATAGAAAAAAAACGTATTGAGTATATGTATGATATTCTTTCTCGTATTGAACGTATCTACAAAAAGAATAAACTTCCTAACTGTCCCTGCCATGGGGATCCTGCACCCAGTAATTTTTTAACAACGCCCACGAAAATGACCCTCATTGACTGGGAGTCTTCAGGAAATTTTGACCCGGGGTGGGATCTGGCCATGCTCGCAAATATAACTCACCTGGATGAGGAAAGGTTTGATCGTCTGATTAACCTTTATAATTCGCCGCATGATATTACACTCAAAATCCGGGCAGAAATACTGCGTGCAATTGTTTCTTTATGGCATTCGTGCTGGTTCTATACCCAAGCTAAACTTGGTAACACGGCGATGACAAAAGAAACTGCCACAAACTTAGGAAAAGAAAGCTTTATTAAGTTTTATCAACTCACACAAACACAGAGGTTTCAGGATTTGTTGAGAAAGATAGAAAACACTACACACCATGATGTTTCCTAGAAAATGCGCTGACTTTTTTACGGAGGAGTGTTTTGGTATCATCGTCTGCAAAACAAGCATCAATTGACATGTTTACGACGTGTAAAAGCTCACATTCAGAAAAGCCTAGATACCGGTGTGCGTGGGCGTATTCTAATGTCAGGGATGTGAGAAAAAAGGGTGGGTCATCGGTATTAAAGCTTAGCGAAATACCCCCATCAAAAAAAGAGCGGGCAGGGTGTGATGTATAATCGGGTATGAATCCGAATGATTTATTACTACTTAAACATACTTCAAGATGAATCTTTCTTTCCGCTAGTTCGCGTATGAGATTTAAGGATTCTCCTGCCCTTAACCCATGTCCTATACGATCAATTGGCAGTGTGAGAGCTTTACGAATCTCTTCTTCCCCACAGAGCTCTCCCACATGGGGGGTGACTCCAAGATTCTGAGATTTTGCAGCCCGAAATATATGGCCAAAGTCTGTAATTTGATGTTTTCTTTCATCCCCTGCAAGTGTTACTCCGACCACATAGGGATGTGGATTGGTAAGAACGTGATCTATTAATTTTTCAGCTGTACTAATTCCAAAGTGACGAATGATGAGTACGATCAAACGCCCCTTAATGCAAAACTCCTGTTCAGCTCGTTGAATACCTTTTTCGAGAGCGGAGATAAGTTGGGGATAGGAGATGTTAGACAAAAAAGCAAGGTCTGGACACACCATCATTTCTACATAAATACACCCCTGCTCAGAGACACTCTTGAGATATTCATAGGCCACAAATTCATAGTCTTCAGAAGTTTTAAGTAACAATGCGATATAATATGAAGAGTGAAGAAACTCATCAAAAGAGGCCGCACGATAGTTCCCCTGTTGATCCCATACATCTAGCGGGAGTTCCACATTATTTTTCTTTGTAAGAAAACGAGCTGTTTCAGGGGTAAAGCTCGACTCTAAATGAACATGTAATTCAACTTTAGGGAGGGAATTTACTGCCATGATGTCATTCATAAATAATATTGTGATTAGCATACTTGCCCATGGGGCAAAAATCAAATAATGTAATTATAGTTCAGCTAAATTATCTACATGCAAAATATCAAAAATGTTACAAGCCTTAACGATGCGATAAGAATTAAGGCGGGACTTCTCTCACATGGTGTCTCTGTAAAAAAAATGGACGATGCTGATTATAAACCCTCATCTCCAAGTCTTTATAGTTATGAGCATACTGCAAAACCTATTGACTTCACAGTGCCGCAAGAAATAGTTCTTTACCAAAACCCTGAGCATAGCTTACGTGTTTTTAATACTGTTCGCTATAATGCAGAAAGCCCCTGGGAACTGTCCAAAGAAGGCACTGATATTTATTTATCACGCGCAGAGGAAAAATATGCTGTTTCGCTTCCTGAGTTACCTTCTTTTCATAAACCTGACAGTGCTGCACAGGGGGCAACTAAGTATTTTCAAAAATTGGGAGGTGATACGATTGCCCTCGTAATGTTGAATTATTGCGAGTATTACGCCCGCAATGTTCAGTGCCGTTTTTGTGAGATCCATGAAAACTTTTCAACCACAAATAATGAATATCTTCGTGTGAAAGACCCTGAAAAAATGGCCGTTCATGTTGCTCATGCTATTCATGAAGATCCTTCTATCCGCCAGGTTATCTTTAATAGTGGAAATTACTCACGAAACAACAACCGCACCTACGAAGAGTTCATTAAAACCCTTACGTTTCTTATGGCGAAGCTAACCCCTGAAGAAATTCAACGCGTGGCAATGCTTGTGATATTAGCACCACCAGAGGATTTTAGCTTGTTAAAGAAACTTAAGGATGCAGGCGCTACATCAGTTTATATTAATC
>CAYGTJ010000129.1:0-3548 GCA_964352755.1 uncultured Alphaproteobacteria bacterium | reverse complement strand
TTGAAGATATGACCGAGGACGAAAACCCCAACGCTGAAGATCATTTAATTCACCGAAACGATCAAAATCATCGTATGAAAATAGCTAAAACGTTGCTCGATACGCTGACTGACCGGGAACGTGCCATCATCATGAATCGCATCTGTATTGAAAAACCAAAAACACTTGAGGTTTTAAGCCAAGAGTATGGTATTTCCCGTGAACGTGTGCGGCAAATTGAAGCTGCAGCCTTAAAAAAAGTGCAAACGTTGGCGCGCCAAATAAACTAAATACTCACCCCCGGGAACACATAACCCAAGGCGTCCCCACAAATAGATATGATGTCGCCAAAATGCACACCAACAAACAGATATAGCCACACTCACATAACTAATCCATGTGATCCCGGAAAGTGTGATCATGCACAGATGGTTCAAATGTGCAAACGAATCCCCCAGGAAAACAAGCCCCTTGAGCGCATAAACGAGTCCATAATCCCAGGCAACGCCCAATGAACCGTTCATTAATACCACCGCACAATCAATCAAAATAAGCGGCATCAAAACACCCCCCATGTACGGTATCACCACCAGGTTCGCAAGAAACCCAAGGCCAATCTGACCTCCGCCTGGAATTTGCGTTGCGTACACGGCTGTCAGGGCACTTAATCGCAAACTCATCCCAAGCGTTGCCAGAGTCTTAAGACTGAATTCCTGAAATATGTTGTGTTGGCTTTTTCCAATACCACGGCGGCGGCGTATCATTCCCGCAATGGTGATGACGCAAAGCACCGACATCTGGAATCCGGGACGAAATAACGATTCTGGCCAAAACAGAAGGAGAACACACGCACTAATTAAACTCAGCCATATGAGGCATATGCGCGAATGAAACAAATACGCGCACCCAATAAGTGTTGTGGATGCAATTGCCCGCAGCGCCGTAAGTGAGCCCCAACACAAGACACCGTACCCCCAAATAACGATCAAACTACACACCATGCTGATCCCGATAAACGTTCGTGCGTGGGTGGCTCCTCCTGCGAGCAACAACACCGCAAGAATTATCCCAATCACAAACCCTGAGAGCATATTAATGTGAAGCCCCGAAATAGCTAACACGTGGGCAATCCCCGTTTGCGCAAACGTCGCACGCATGCCTGAATCGAGCTTTCCTTGCCCAAGAATAAGCTTTGCATAGAGCCCCTCTGCCTGGGGGAAATATGTTCCTAAAAAGCGTGCACGTGCCATGATCCGACACGGTGGCGGGGTGTTTTCATGTCCAACGGGGGTCATCGAATAGATCTGCAACTGGCCTTGAATCCCCTGCCATCGTAAATAATCACGCAAACTAAATCCCGCATTTTTTATCCGGGCGAAGGGGCGTATTTTCCCTCGAACATAGGTCTTTTTCCCAAGTTTGCGACATGTGTGAAGAGAAAGCCACGCCTGAAGGCGGTATCCGTTGAGCGTCCCTGTCACCCGGCAACTCTTGGCATAGTGTTGAGATGAGATCGGAATAAATGTCCCCGTAATAGGGGCTGAATGTGACACGGTGTGATGCGCATAACGGGAATGAGCATGCCAGTGCATGTGCAAAACTCCCCACCCAAAAATCACGCTCAACACCCCAATAAAGTGATTATTACGCGATTGCACCCGTGTATAAATGTATATGCAAAAAGTCACAACCATCCCTATCACAGAAATGACGGGTGATCCCCCACGAAGACAACTCCCGTAAAAAGCGATCCCACATACGAACGCGATTACATAGAGATACGTGATAACCCCTTGATCTTGACGGAAAGCCTGGGTAATCTTCTGGCTTAAATGAAACATGTGTTGCGTTTTTTTCGCACCCTAACGCACACAGTCACAAAAATCACCACAGGTCAAAAATATGACAGTCATCACACGGTTTGCGCCTTCACCGACGGGTTTCCTCCACATTGGGGGGGCACGTACAGCTCTTTTCAACTATCTCTTTGCAAAACATCATGGGGGGAAATATCTCCTTCGCATTGAGGATACTGATCGTGCACGCTCCACCCAGGAGGCGGTTGACGCCATTCTTTCGGGGCTTTCGTGGCTTGAACTTACCCCTGATGCTGAACCGACCTATCAGTTTGGCCAGGCCGATCGTCATCGTGAGGTCGTTCACACGCTTTTGAAAGCAGGACACGCCTACTATTGTTATTGTTCCCCTGAAGAACTCACACAGATGCGTGAGGAAGCCCGCGCCAATAAACAACCGGTAAAATATAACGGTAAATGGCGTGATCGCCCATCAACCGAACCTCCAGAAGGTGTGGCACCGGTTGTGCGATTAAAAGCTCCCCAAGCCGGTCAAAATACAATCCATGATCTGGTGCAGGGAAACGTTACCGTCGACAATGCGCAGCTTGATGATTTTATTTTGCTACGCGCAGATGGTTCACCGACCTATATGCTGTCCGTGGTTGTCGATGATCATGACATGGGAATCACACATATTATTCGTGGCGACGATCATCTCACCAATGGATTTCGACAGAAAAACTTGTATGAGGCACTTGGTTGGCAGGTGCCATTTTTTGCTCATATTCCTCTCATTCATGGCGCGGATGGTGCAAAACTATCAAAACGTCACGGAGCACTGGGTGTGGATGCATATAAAGACATGGGGTTACTTCCTGAGGCACTTTGTAATTACTTGCTTAAACTTGGTTGGGGGCATGGCGATGATGAGATCATTTCACGCGTACAAGCCATTGAATGGTTTAGTACCGACGGCATTGGAAAAGCCCCGGCACGCTTTGATATGCAGAAACTAATCCATCTAAACGGTCATTATATTCGAAACACCCCACCTCCCGTTTTATGTGATCATATTAAGGCACTGGTGGAACGTGACTTGAAATCCAAACTTACGGACATGCAACAAACACGCTTACTTTCTGGGATGCCAGGATTGCAAGAGCGCGCAAAGGACATCAATGAGCTTGCCCACAATGCGATGGTGTATCTAATCTCGCGCCCTCTCGTGATTGAAGAAAGCGCCCAGGCCTTGATCGATAAAGGAAACACACTAATCCCCCCAGCAATTGACGTCTTGCAAGCTCTTGAAACATGGGATCATGATGCCTTGGAACGAACCCTTCGCACACTTGCCGAAACACTGGATGTGAAATTCGGAATCGTGGCACAGGCACTGCGCGCAAGTTTAACGGGTAAAAAGCAATCACCAGGTATTTTTGAAGTACTCGAAGTATTTGGTAAAGAAGAATCTTTGGCTCGCCTAAAGGATGTGTTAGCCTAATATTATCGGTCAACACATGCGACAATGTCTAACGCTTCCCAATTCGTCACACTAACGCGCGATGACACCACTGTTGATTTACCTGTTCGCACCGGAAGTACAGGCCCCGATGTGATTGATATACAGGATTTGTATCGCCAAACGGGTATGTTTGCGTACGACCCTGGGTTTACCTCAACCGCAAGTTGTGCTTCAAATATTACGTTTATTGATGGTGAAAAAGGCGATCTGTTGTATGGCGGGTACCCGGTTCAGGAACTCGCCCAGCA
>CAYGTJ010000128.1:0-3550 GCA_964352755.1 uncultured Alphaproteobacteria bacterium | reverse complement strand
CACAAAAACTGAATATATTCGTGCCAGAAATGCACGTTATTCGGCTGATGATGGGAATATCAAAGCCACGGGTGACGTTACCATCACCCGCAAAGAAGGGTGTTTACAAGCACCCCGAGTATCTGGCAACCTGAACAGCAAATCCTACGTTGCCGGAAAATCTGATCTGGAGGTAAAAGGAACATCAATGCAACCAACAGATAAAGTTTATGGACTATTCTTTAGCGACACCAAACCCAAAAAGACAGAAAAATGACACAACCCCAGATCGACACCGCCCACAAACATGATCTCGTTGCGTACCACCTGCGCAAGGTTTACGGCAAACGCCCTGTTGTTCGTGATGTGAGTATCCACCTCAAACGTGGACAAATTATTGGATTGCTCGGGCCTAATGGTGCGGGGAAAACGACGACGTTCTCTGCGATTTCAGGATTGATTCCTCCTACGTCGGGGAAAATTTACCTCAATGGCACCGATATCACAGAACTTCCCATGTATCGTCGTGCCCGCCTTGGCATTGGGTATCTGCCCCAGGAATCATCAGTATTCCGCGGGATGACAGTTGCCGACAATATCATGAGCATTCTTGAGTATGCAGAATCTGATATGGATCGCCGCAAAGATCGTCTGGAAAGTTTGCTTGCGGAATTTTCCATTGATCATTTGCGCGATTCCCTGGGGAGCTCTCTTTCCGGGGGAGAGCGCCGCCGGGTGGAGATCGCCCGTGCTCTTGCAACATCGCCAAAGTACCTATTGTTTGATGAGCCGCTTGCCGGTATTGACCCGATCGCGGTTTATGATATTCGCCACCTCGTCCACCGATTAAAAGCCCAAGACATGGGTATTTTGATTACTGATCATAATGTTCGCGATACACTGGCTATCGTTGATTATGCCTACATTATTGCTGAGGGTCGTATCTTGAGTGAAGGCACCCCCGAAGAAGTCATTAAAGACCCCGAGGTTCGCCGCGTTTATTTGGGTGATACCTTTAGCACGTCCTAATATTCTTATGAGGGCACGCGTTACGACCACGCATAATTACAAAGATATTTTATGAGTATTGCCACCCTTGTTTAAGTGCGCTAGGAATTAAAGGGTAATCAAGGAGGAACTCATGAACATACATATCGCCGGAAAACATATGGACACAGGTGACGCATTTTCAACGCACGTGCACGAAAGCTTTGCACGTCTTCGTGAAAAGTTTGGCGTTGAACCTGTTGATATTGACGTAACACTATCTAAGGCTGGTCACGCGATCCGCTGTGATGTAAACGCAAACCTTAACCGCGGGGCACATGCACGCTGCCATGAGAGTGCTGACGATGCGTATGGTGCCTTTGATCGGTGTTTCCAAAAGCTTGAAAACATTTTCAAAAAACATCGCGGACGTTTGCGTGCCCATCATCATGCCCAAGAAATGGAAATCCGCCAGAAAAAAGCATCTCAGTACGTCTTTGACATTATGAGTGATGGCAATGAAGATGCTGAGGCCAATCCCGCAATCATTGCGGAAACGAATATTGATATCCCGCATCTCAGTGTTGCTGAGGCCGTAATGCGTATGGAAATCGCCCATGAAGATCATTTCGTTTTTTATAACCGGGCGCATGATCGCTTGAATATTCTGCATCGCCGCAAAGACGGGAACATCGGATGGATCGACCCCACGGCCTAGTCCAATTTTTATGAGGAAAACCCCATGCCCTTTCAAACGAATGTTGACATAATAGGTCTTCGCACCCACCTCACAAGCGGAATGGATACGGCCATTATGGGGGCATGGGAAGTGTTTTTGACAACGAATATCAAAGATCAGATCCCTGAGCGTCTATCAGATGATGTGCACTGTGTGTACACAAATTACACAGGCGACCACACCAAGCCAATGGATATGATCCTAGGATTTGCAGTACCAACGAACACACGTTCTGATACACCCCCTTCGCACGGTCTGTACCGTGTTGAAATCCCGGCGACCTTTACAGAAAAAACCTGTGCCAAATATCTATCAACGGGGACACTTCCTGATGTATTGATTGAAACATGGCAAACCATCTGGAAAACCCATGACGATCGTGCGTTTACCCTGGATATCGATTATTATCTGGCCAGCACGCCCACGACCGTTGAAACATATATTGCACTTTCACCAGCGACATAAGTGACACACATCCCCAGGGAACGGTGATCTTTTTGCATGCAAAATATGTATGTAATTGTGGTTGACCTTCCGCCAACGCAGGGGTAGCTTTTCGATAGTGATAACCCAAACGATCGCATGACGTTTACGGCTTCTTTTTTATACCTCCAGGAACGCACGATGCGTCACAAATGGCATGTGCTGTCACTTTTGATCATGGCACCGGTGGTATCTTTGTGCACTCTTTTGTTCGCAGAACTTGCAGCCCCGCAATTTTCACTTGGCTGGGTGTTTTGTTATATGTGTCCGCTTTCAGCATTTGCGGCCTCTGGATATCTTGCGCTTGTTTACCCGCAACAGAATTGGCTTTTTCACTTAAGTTGTGGGATTACAATGGGGCTTATTGTGAATAATCTCATCCTGACCGTGTATGGAAATTTGGTGACCCCAAGCATTACCCACTACACGCTGATCGCCATGGCAATTGCCAGTGTTTTGGGAGGAAATCTGATCAAGGGCGCCCACGCCATCATGGTAACAGTTCCGCATCCTGATCTCTCGCTGTTGCGGTCAAAACATGTGTGGGAACATTCCTTGTTGCCCCTTGCCTCAGCCCTTGGCATCTATCTCCTGGGAGGGGGGCATTAACAGATCAGTTGCACCAGAAAATTCGCCGGGGATATCGGATTTTAAGGGATTTTCCTTTGACTCGAAACGGTTAGTAATTTAGTCTAACTCAATTAATAATGATGGTTTATCCTCGCCGACATGACTAACGCACGTATCCACTTCTGTCTTCTTCCCCGCTATGTTTCATTGGTTTTTGCACTTGTGTGTGCTGTTGGGCTTACGGGCTGTGCGACAAAGGTTAAACCGTACGAAGAAAAAGCAGTCAATGTCTTCTACAATGAAGGGATTACCCTTCTGAAAAGCGGTGATTATTCGGAGGCTGCGAACAAGTTTACGGAACTTGAGCGGCAACATCCCTACTCATTATGGGCAGCACGCGGTCAGGTATTGCTCTCGTATGCGTACTATGAGAACCAAAACTATGTAAGTGCTGTTGAAAGTATTCAAAGCTTCCTCCAGCTATATCCCGGCCATGAAGATGCGGCGTACATGCACTATTTGCTAAGTATGTCATATTATGAGCAGATTCCGATCGTTGAACGTGACCAAGACTTTACGCGCAAGGCACTGGCGAGTTTTCAGTCTCTCATCTCCCAATACCCGGCATCGAAATATGCCCGAGATGCGAAATATAAACTTGAGCTCGTCCATGATCATTTGGCTGGGGCGGAAATGTTTACTGCGCGCTTTTACCTGGGCAAAAGATCGTACCTTGCGGCAACCCGCGGGTTCCAGCGTGTAATTGCCAATCATGATAAAACACGCCACGCC
>CAYGTJ010000127.1:0-3559 GCA_964352755.1 uncultured Alphaproteobacteria bacterium | reverse complement strand
AAAGACGTAAAAGTTTTTATCAATCACGTCCTTGATGCAGTATATTCAGTGGTCAAAAGTGAGCGCCCCCAGGATGCGAAAGAAGAAAAATTTCGCACAACCCTAGAGAACAGATTTGCATTAACAGACATTGCGCGCTTTAGTCTTGGACGTCATCGCAAGGTCATTGAGCCAAAATTTGATGAGTTCTTGGCAACGTTTAAGCGATTAATCGTTGAGATGTATGCCTCACAATTCGATGCGTACAAGGATGCGCAAAAACCTGAAATAAAAGGCGTTAAATTTTTAAACAACAAGTTCCAAGTGGTAACTGTTGGTATTGATCCAAAAAACAACAATGCCAAAGTTGAGGTCATCTGGACGGTTTTCCCAACAAAAGATGGAACATACCAGGTTTCAGATCTCATCATTGCAAAAATTAGCGCGGCTCTTTCGCAACGTCGCCAATTCAACACTGATTTTCGCCACTGTGCACAAAATGCAAAGAGTGAAAACAAAGCCATCTCACGCTCAAAGCTGAATGAACTAACGGCGGCCTGTTTTATCAAGAAAGTCAAAGAAGCCGCGGACGATTATGATGCGGGCACCAGCAAGCTTGAGTTTTAAAAGTAAGCTCACAACTGCTTCAGGCCTGAATCACACACACCAACTTAATCACAACGATTGACCTCAGGCCAAAGACCCAGTAGTTTCTGGTACTGTTATTATTCACGATGAATGGATACGACTCGCACACGTTGGGTGATCTTTAGTTGTTTGGGAGCCGCACTTTTTACAGGCTGTACACACGATCACCCTGCTAATCCTTTTCAGACGAGTAATCACCAGATGAATAACTCTCCTTTTTCTGAGGCGAAAATTCCTGTTGATTCGGCATCAGTTAGTATTATTAACGACTATCTCCCCTATGGGGAAACGCCCTATGTGGATCATCAATTATCCCCTCTGCCTGGCGAGGCACTACATAAGTGGTTAGATAATAAAATAACGGCAACCGGTCGCGATGGCCGTGTCACTATTCGCATTCAAGAGGCATCCCTTCGTTGGCGAAAGCGACCGGGGAAACTCCGCTCCATGAAGTATTGGCCGTATCGCGCCATTGTCCGCCTTCAGATTGAGCAATTTAATCGCAATGGCACAAAGATCAACTCATTCCCTATTCAAGTCATGCGCGTTCGTGAAATTCACGAGGGTTTTTTACGTCTGCCAAATCATAAGGATTGGTGGCGAATGTTTACAGAAATTAAAAAAGATGTGAGCGTTGAGTTACGCCGAAAACTGAGTATACATCAACCTAAACCGACCCTAAACTGATCGATCTGGAGGCCTCGCACATGTTACCTGTCCCTAATTGTACGCTTGATTTTCATATAGCTGACCCTGCTGTTGCACAAATTATTTCGGCGCTTAATGTGTCTCCCTTTGAAACAAAACTCGTGGGCGGCGCTGTGCGTGATGCCCTTCTCTATCGCAGAACCAAGGATCTGGATTTTGCAACGACGGCATCCCCTGATGAAGTCGTTCACATAATCGAGGATGCGGGTCTCAAGGCACAAAAAATGGGCATTGAGTTTGGCACTGTTGCGTGCACACTTCCTTCTGGTTACACCCTTGAGATCACCCAATTACGTCGCGATCTGGCACCAGATGGGCGGCACACATTGATTCAATCCGTTAGCAATTGGCGCGAAGATGCCACCCGTCGGGATTTCACAATGAATGCGCTCTACGCAGATCTCGACGGTACTTTGTACGATCCTTTAGGCACAGGGCTTTCAGATGTAAATGCAGGACGTGTCTGTTTCATCGGCAAGCCCCACGTGCGTATTCAGGAAGACTATCTCAGGATTTTGCGCTTTTATCGATTTCAAGCGCATTTTGGTCTCCAGCCCGCAAACAAACGAGATCTTCAAGCCATCACCGATAATCTTTCGGGGCTTCGTAAAATCTCGCGTGAGCGTATCAAAAGTGAGCTCCACGGTATTTTTAAAGGCCCTTACAGCACACCAACCGCAGAACTCCTTCTTGATAACGGAATTTTACCAAACGTGCTCAATGTGGTGCCCCAATGTTTTGATAAAGTTCGTATCAACCGCGCAGAACTATTGTTTGGATATATCCGCGAATTGCACCCCGAAATATCACTGACGTATCCCTTTTTTCTCAGCATCTATGCGATGACTGTGCCAGCTTACCAAGATAAAGTGGCAGAGATTTTGAATGAAAATCTGAATCTTTCCCGAGTTGAGCGTCAGTATCTTACACGCATGCGCACGTGCTTAGAAAATTTAGTGGCACAACCGCTGGATTTTTCCCCACTGGAAACTGGCAACCTTCATTCGTTCATTCACATGCATGGCAAAGATATTCTCATTCAGGCACTTTTGATTCACTGGATTGATGACACAATGCTCATGCCCCAAGATAACAACGAAAGTCTGCTGGTCTTACTTCGCGCTGAAATCCCCCCCTATCCCTTGAGATCAGATGACATCACTGCTATTTTTGCACAAATAAGCGGGAAAGAACTTGGTGTGCGCCTGCGTGCGGGTGAAGAATGGTGGCTTACTCATAATTGCGTTCCGGACAAACAGGCGTGCGTCAACTTTCTTACGCACACATATAAATAAGCGTAACAATTTGTAACACCCACGACTGGTAAATTCATATATTATTTTGATAAATGTACTTACCCTAATACGTGCTCTTTCCAACCTATTCCCGCGCTCAACACACATTAAAAAAAGCCTTTTCCTGTGAAGGAATTGGCGTGCATTCAGGCGATCTTGTCAAAATGAGCATTGCTCCCGCCCCTGTAAATACGGGAATTGCATTCACACGCACGGATCTTGAACAACATAAAGACATCACCCCGCGGTGGGATACCGTCGTTGATACGATGATGTGTACGCGCGTGGCCAATGAACATGGTGTTTCTGTCGGGACTATTGAGCATGTGATTTCGGCACTTTTTGCGTGCAATGTTGACAACGCTGTTATTAGTCTTGATGCCGCTGAGGTTCCCGTTATGGACGGCAGCGCAAAAGCGTTCGTGGATAAGATTCTATCAGCCGAAGTCACCCCTCAGGAACAGCCACGTAAATATCTGAAAATTTTAAAGCCTATCAATGTGACACATAAGGGTGCCACAGCAGAAATCACCCCCCATGATACATTGACGTTGGATTTTCATTTTGATTTTCGGGGACGGGCTGATTTTCCTGCCTACACAAAATCATTCACCGTTGGTCGCGATTCATTCGTGGAACAACTGGCCAATGCCCGAACGTTTGGCATCCTTGAAGAAGTCAATCACTTGTGGGAGGCAGGCCTTGCCCGGGGCGGATCATTGGAAAACGCCGTGGTGGTCAGCGGCGACAAGGTTCTAAATTCTGAAGGGTTACGCCACGACGATGAATTCGTCCGTCATAAGTTGTTAGATGCCCTGGGTGATCTCTATCTCGCCGGATACCCGCTCATTGGGCATTTTAAGGGGCATAATTCCGGGCATGGCTTAAACAACCAGTTGTTGCGGGCAATTTTTGCCGATGAATCAAGT
>CAYGTJ010000126.1:0-3559 GCA_964352755.1 uncultured Alphaproteobacteria bacterium | reverse complement strand
ATCCACATCTTTGTGAGGTGCAATCGCATTTACAAAAACACCCGAATCAAGGTGCTGGGGAAGGGGAAGTTGCAGCAAGATCGCATGCACTCCCGTGTCATTATTAAGGGCGGTGATGCGTTCGTGAAGTTCATCTTCGGACGTTTGTGTGGGCAGTTCAAACACATCCACATCAATGCCAACTTGTGCGCATGTTTTGCGTTTGATGTTCACGTAAACAACACTGGCGGGGTCATCACCAACACGAATGATCCCAAGTTTTGGGCGGTGGCCTTGGCTTGCTAATTCTGCCGTTTCACGCGCAGTTTCCTGGCGCAATTTTGCGGCCAATTTTGCACCATCCAACAGCGTGTACATTTACCTGCCAGCCCCAAATGTATTGAACATCGTGTTCGCCATTCCACTAAATGAGATTGATATCAGTACATTTGTAAGCACACCCTCAATGAACGAGATCGCCAGAATCAACACCAACGCCGAAAGGTCAATTGATCCAACGAGGGGAATAAAACGGCGAATAGGAGACAGCAACGGCTCAGTAATACGAAAGATAAAATCATTGATACTGAGGACAAAACGATTGTGTCCGTTAATGATGCTAAATGCTTGAAGGATACTAAGAATAGCCCCTAAAATAATCGTCCACTTGTAGAGGTAAAGAATGGTTAACGTAACTTGCAGTAAAGGTGCCAGAATAATGTTCATGATCAAAAAAAATAATTTGTGGAAACCTATCACGAAGTTTGCCTTTGGAAAAGACTTTCTATCGTTATACCGAATGGAGCGCCTTATCAAATGCACTCAATGCCGCCTCGCGCACCCCTTCAGAAAGGGTGGGATGGGCATGACACGTGCGGGCAACATCCTCACCGGATGCCCCCATTTCAAGGGCAAGTGTTAACTCATTGATGAGTTCACCGGCACCCGCACCAATGATTGCCGCGCCGAGGATCACATCCGTTTGTGCGTGCGTGATAATCTTCACAAACCCCTCTGTGGTGTCCATGGACTTGGCACGGCTATTGGCAGCGAAAGGAAACTTTCCGATTTTGTGGGGGATATTATTTGCGCTGCAATGTGCCTCGGTTTTTCCTACCTGAGCAACCTCAGGCTCGGTGTAGATTACCGAAGGAATAGCATCTCTGTTCATCCAGACCTTATGCCCCTTGATGCGTTCAACCAAGGTGACGCCTTCGTCGGATGCGCGGTGGGCGAGCATGAGGCCTTGCACCACATCACCAATGGCGTAAATATTTTCAACACGGGTGCGGTTGTCCTGATCTACGGGGATGAATCCTTTGTCATCCGGGGTGATGCCAACGGCGTCGAGATTGAGCTTGTCCGTGTGCGGTGTGCGACCAATGCTCACGAGCACGGTTGAAAAAGACGCGCGTGTTTCCTTTTTCGTTTCGCGATCATGTAACGTCAACGCGACTGATTTTGCTGATGGTTTTGCGGCCATGACAGCGGTATTTGTTTGGAACGTGATCCCCAGTTTTTCAAGACTTTTGCGAAACACCCGCGCCACATCATCATCAAGACCGGCACCGATGGTTTCAAGGTATTCGATCACCGTAACTTTCGTGCCCATGCGTGCCCATACAGACCCCAACTCAAGACCAATATATCCCCCACCAATGATGGCTAGATCTTTGGGTGGCGTCGTCAGCGCAAGGCTGCTGGTTGAGTCTAAAATACGCCTTCCGTCAACGGTTACCCCGGGAAGTTGTGACACATGTGACCCCGTTGCAATAATGATATGTTCTGCGGTTAGTGTTTTTTTTCCAACGGTTAAGGTGTGAGGGTCTTTAAAGGCCGCCATTCCCGTGATGCGCGTGACGTTGTTGTGTGCAAAAAGGGTGTCAATGCCATCACACAGGGATTGCACTGTTTGATCTTTATGCGCCATCAACTCATTACACTTTAGTGTAGGGCTTTTCACGTGGATGCCAAATTTTTCAAGGTGCGCAAGTTCATGAAAGCGGGCGGTTGCGTGCAGGAGAATCTTTGACGGGATGCATCCTTCATTTAAGCACGTTCCCCCGAGTGTTTTACGTTTTTCAATGCATGCAACCTTAAACCCCAGCTGTGCCGCGCGAATAGCGGCAACGTACCCGGCGGGCCCGCCACCAATAATGGCAATATCGTAATCGTAGGACATGAGGCCTCCTTGTGATTAAACAGCCAGGAAAAGACGTGTCGGATTTTCCAGGTGTTCTTTAATGGTTACGAGAAATTGCACCGCGTCTTTTCCGTCGATCAAGCGATGATCGTAGGTAAGGGCAAGATACATCATATCGCGCACAACAATATGGGCATTTTCATCAATCACTGGGCGTTTTTGAATGGCATGCATGCCAAGAATTGCGGCTTGAGGATAGTTGAGAATGGGTGTCGAAAGCAGCGAACCAAAAATCCCCCCATTGGTAATGGTGAAGGTTCCCCCCGCAAAATCACTGGGTTTAAGTTCGCCGTTTGCCCCCTTTGTTCGCGCATTAGCAATGCCGCGCTCAATGTCAGCGAAGCTCATTTTATCCGTATTGTGCAGGACAGGAACCACCAGCGAATCGTTGATTGACACAGCGATGCCAATGTTTGGTGCGGGATGATAAATGACATCCTCACCGTCAATGGATGCATTGATGATCGGAAATTTGCGCAGAGCCGCCACCACGGCCTTGGCAAAAAACGACATATAGCCAAGTTTAATTCCGTGTGTCTGTACGAATGTTTCTTGGTGCTCCTCGCGCAGGCTAATCACACAGCTCATGTCGACCTCGTTGAAGGTTGTGAGCATGGCAGCTGTATTCTGTGCAGTTTTGAGGTGTTTTGCAATGCGCATACGCATGCGCGACATGGGCACGCGGCCTTCGGTGTGTGTTGGGTTTTGAGATGTCTCAAGGGGCGAGGATGTTGTGCTACTGGTGCGTTCAACAAATGATAGCACGTCTCCCTTGGTGATTTTTCGGGTGATGTTTGTGACATCGAGGCTTGAGAGATCAATGTTTTGTTCGGCGGCAATGCGACGTGCGGCCGGTGTCAGATGAACACCAGGTGCGGGGGTTACATCATGCATGGGTGTTGGTTGAGGTGTCGGCGAAGCTGTCTCTTGAGGTGGTGCCGTGGGTTCTTCAACGGCTTGAGGTTCTGACTCAGGATCAGGCTCAGATTCAGGCTCAGATTCAGGCTTTGGCTCAGGTTTTGGAGTTGGCTCTTCCGGTGGTTTTTTTTGTGCATCAGGGGTTGGTGATTTTTCGGGTGTGTCTGTGGCCGTGGCATCAATTTTGGCAATGATATCGCCGACGCTTACTTCTTGATTGACCGTGGCAAGGATTTTCGTGATTTTCCCTGCCTTGGGGGCGGTGACCTCAAGTGTTACCTTGTCAGTTTCAAGTTCAACGAGTGGCTCATCTTGGGTAACAAAGTCACCCTCTTTTTTGAGCCATCGGGCGATTGCGGCTTCGTTAATTGATTCCCCTAATTGCGGGACGCGAATCTCGACCATGTGATGTTTATGAAAACTCCCTGTAAATCTCAGTTTAGACGGAGTTCTCCTCGG
>CAYGTJ010000125.1:0-3575 GCA_964352755.1 uncultured Alphaproteobacteria bacterium | reverse complement strand
CGTATCATTCCACTTAACGGATGTGCACTTCGCAAGAATTGTAATACCACGCTCTTTTTCAAGGGCATTGGAATCCATTACACGCTCGACGACTTCTTGTTTTTCATGATACGTGCCACTTTGGCGGAGCATAGCATCCACAAGAGTTGTTTTTCCGTGGTCAACGTGGGCGATAATTGCGATATTTCTGAGGTCTTTCATTTGATACAAAAAGTAATATTGACCAAGGTGTAAGCTATTATCGCACAAAAGCCAAGTATAAAGAACTCACCTCTGTATTCTTAAGGATATTGCATCGCTCAAATGATCACACAAATCTGGGTTATGATCTGGGCTTATTCACCAATCGATCATGAAAAAAGAACACCAACAGACCAAGTGCGGCAAACTGGGCAAGCGGCAAAACACCAAGTGCCATCTTATATGACACATCTGAATACAGCGACGGATCGCTCAAAAACTCGCCTTGAACGCCACTCATAATAACGCCGATCAAACTGTGAAAAACATACCCAAAAATCATGATGATCATATTACACACCGATGAAACCTGGCCTACATATTCTTTCGGCATATAGGACGTTGACTTAAATACGATAAATATCTGATAACTTGAAGCCACACCAATAAATGTGAAAAGCACATAATAAATCCAACTTGGGAGCGTCACAAACGTTGCAACACCAAGACCAACGCCCATAATTAACGCACATAGTTTCGTGAGCAAGTAATACCGCCCTGTCACATCGCCAATCCAGCTAACCGCTGGGGCACCTGCGGCAAATCCAAAGAAAATAAGCGTTACCATTGTAGCTGCGGCGGCGGAATCAACACCGTGAACATTTTTCAAAAACTCAACACCCCAAACGTCTGCAAACCCCTCAAGCGGACCTACCATCAAGCCCCCTATTAGGCTAATCAACACGACATTCCGTGTCGTCATGATTTTTTTCAGAATATCAAAGCCAATAATTTCTGTTTGGGTGTCCTTTTTTGCAGGGATTAACACCCACATGGCAAGCATCAGCACACACCCAACAATCAAAAGCCCCCAAATAATCATTTGCCAATCGTAAAACTCCACCAAATAACCCAATGGCTTACCACCATACATTGCACCCATTAAACCAATGGTTGCCGTAAGACCAAGAATACGGCTGAACATATTATCTGGAAACGATAAGCGAATAACGGTAAAACACCCCAGAATTGCTGTCGCTGAACCAGCTCCTGCAAGGGCACGCCCGACCATTGCCACTTGCCACGGGGCATCACAGACAAAGGGAAGTGTTCCCACGATCACCAACATCAAGCCCACCGTCATTACTGTACGAGGGCCATACTTATCTATCGCGAGCCCAATCGGGATGTGCGCTAACGAATAGCCCACATAATAAATCCCCGTTAGTTGACCAAAAACTGTTGGATCAAGGTCATATGCCTTTGTAAGGTTTGGCATAAAAACACTTGGCATTACACGCAATGTATATTGGTAGCCATAAAATAGAGCCGTCAACAACCAGGGTACAAACTTAAGCATAATTAAAGAGTTTAATAAAAATCTGAGGGAATCTACACCATATATTGTCCACTGACAACCGAACACAAAGGGTTTTTATTACGAGTTTAAGTAAACCCCTACGACCAGAATCTTCAGACGTGAAACTGCAGGGAACACGTGGGTTTTCTTTCTGACGAGAATGTACAGTGGAATAAAATCAATCTGGTAACATTTACTTAAATTGGATAATGTTTTTAGTCTGAGGTTATATAAATATCCTGTGGGAAATTCTAAATATTTACAAAAAACCAAAAATCAACAACTATTTTAGCCTCTTTTCTCAAAAAGGGCTTGAAATCTTGTTTTTTTGCGTCCATGATTATTTTTATGTAATTCAGCTTGCGGTCTGGCCGGCTGTTGTAACGCCTACCATTACATGCTTTTGGCGCGTGGTGGTATGTTTGTACTAACTTAATAGAAGGAATATATTTATGAATAAAGCTGATCTCGTAGCACAAGTTGCTTCACAAACTAGTATGACAAAAGCTGACGCTGAACGCGCCGTTGAAGCCGTTTTTGAAGGCATCAGTGGATCACTTCGCAAAGGCACAGAAGCACGCTTCACAAATTTTGGTACATTCACTGTACGTGAACGCGCTGCTCGCGATGGTCGCAATCCACGCACTGGCGAAAAAATTCGCATTCCTGCTTCAAAGCAACCTGTTTTCCGTGCAGGTAAAGAGCTTAAAGAAGCGTGTAACTAATAATTTATTTAGTTACTATCTTTAAAAAAGACCTCCCACTTGGGGGGTCTTTTTTTGTGGACGCGCAACAGTTCTTCACAAAGATATTTGGGGCATTAACCCTTTATACGCATGAGTCGCAGCTTATCTCTATTCCAGCTGCGATCTTTTTCTGTCTGGCGTTTGTCCACAACATTTTTTCCCTTGCATAAACCAAGGGAAACCTTAACACGTCCACGCTTGTTGAAATAAACACTCAACGGAATGAGCGTATACCCTTTACGCTGAACCGATCCCGTGAGACGCCCCACCTCACGCGCATGAAGAAGCAATTTCCGTGGACGGCGTGGCTCATGATTAAAGTGAGAACTCAACGCATAAGGGGTGATATTCATATTAAAAATATAAAGATCATCTTTCATTTCGCCAGCGTGTGACTCTTCAATACTTGCTCGTCCCATACGCAATGATTTAACTTCGGTACCTTGCAACACGAGACCTGCCTCAAACGTCTCCTCCACAAAGTAATTGTGGCGGGCCTTTCGGTTTTGGGCAATGGTTTGCCCTTGAGGCTCTTTTTTCTTCCCAGACATGTGTAGCTCGAGGCGTTAATTTAGTTTATAATTCAATTATTCTGGGTAACACATCACCACCCAAAACAAAAGACTTAACCCAAATATTCCCGCAGAGTTGTTATGAAACAAATAGTTACGAAAACAGCACGATACATCCTCGCTTTTGGGCTTATATTCATAAGCACCACCAATGGAATCGTGGCAAATCCACATATACGACGCCCACACCCACTTCCTTTTAAAAAAGGGCCTGTTTTTCAAATACATGAAGACTTTACCCCTGCACCTCTCCAACCAGCCATTGCGAGTGAACTTAAGCGCTGTCCACAAACCCTTGATCACCTTAAACAACATCAGTGGAAAAAGGCTTTTGATACTTCCTATCAAAAATGCTTAACCCTCAACAAACTCACGCTATGGCATAGCCTTTACCATGGAGGAACCTCAAGCCTCATCGACGCATACATCATGTTTATGGCTGAACAAAAATGGCCGATGCAAACTAACCTCAGCATCAACCTCGAAAAACTGGCAACGCACATTAAACAAGACGCAAAACTCGCCAACTGGTTTCGCCAACACCCCCCCAAAACAGCACCGGGGAAAATTGCGTTCGCAAAGGCTCTCCATCCTGTCCATGATCGAACGAAACTCCATGCCTTAATTACCGATCTCTGGAAAAACACGTCACTTTCACATAAACAATTTGATGACGTGCGAAAAACGTTTCCAACGTTTGTAACACCTGACATGTAC
>CAYGTJ010000124.1:0-3588 GCA_964352755.1 uncultured Alphaproteobacteria bacterium | reverse complement strand
TTCGCACAAACCACCACCTTCAACACCGCGAATGGCTGTTGTCCAGTTGTATAGGAATGCGGCGTTTGTAATACGCTCAGCAAGCGCATATGCCGAACTACCCCAGCAGAATTTGCTGTTATCCGTGCCTTCAACTTTTTCAACGTAGCTCAGGTCTTCCACCGGATTGGTGTCAGGTCCATAAGGAAGACGGGTCAAGATGTGCGGCAATGTAAGGGCAACATAACGGGAGTCTTCACTCTCGCGGAATGAGCGCCATTTCATGAGCTCTGTACTCTCGAAGATGCGAGCAAGATCCCGGGGAACACCCAGATCTGAGAAGCTTTCGAGGTTAAACAGAGACGGATTCGCACTGGCAATGAATGGTGTGTGTGCGGCAGATGCAACCTGGGCAACCTTGCGCACGAGTGCCATATCAAGGGGGTGGCTTCCGAATTCGTAATCACCCATCAAGCATGAGTAGGGAGCCCCACCAAATGTACCATATTCTTCTTCGTAGACTTTTTTGAAGATTTGGCTTTGGTCAAATTCAACAGCCTTTTCAAGATCTTCGAGAAGTTCACGTTTTGAGATATTCAAAAGACGAACCTTCAGACTAGAGCTGGTGTTGGATTTGTTGACCAAGTAATGGAGTCCTCTCCATGATCCTTCAAGTTTTTGATAGGAAGATTCGTGAAGGATCTCATCAAGTTGATCACTCAACGCCGTGTCAATCTGTTGGATGCGATGTGACATGAAAGGCCCGATGTGCTTGATCTGATTGCCTTCGGTGCTGTTGATTTGTGTGATCAACTCACGAAGTTGTGCAAGACCTGCGGGTCGTTTGTCTTCATCCTTAGCCAGCCTTCCCTGTACTAGGATATCCTCTAATGTGATCTTTTTATCTGTATCAGCCATTGTTAGCGTCTCCTAGTTATTTTGCTTTTGCGTCGTCCGCTTTTTTAGCGGGCGCAAGTTTTTCAATCTCAGCCAAGAGGCTGTCGCGAAGGGCTTTGTCTTCTAACAGTTGACCGAGCATATCTTCGAGGGCTTCATTTCCATCAAGTTTTCCAATGAGATCGTTTAACAACGTACGTGAGTCATACATTGTCTTCATCTCAGGAACTTGGCGTACAACGTGAAGGGGGCCAAAATCATCGAGGCTGCGAAATTCTATTTCAACAGGAAGGCGTTCGGCATCACCGGGAAGCTTATTGTCCACCACAAGTTGTAAGCGTGGTTTGTAGGAGGCAAATACAGAATCAAAGTTTTCAAGATCAATCTCTACAAACTTACGATCTGCAATCCGTGGTGGTTTTTCAGCAGGCATGCCACTGAGGTCTGCGAGGACACCCATCACGAAAGGAAGTTCTTTCATTTGAATAGCATCACCAATCTCGACATCGTACGTGATGTGAACACGTGGACGACGGACTCGATCGAGAATATGTTGCGTACTAATAGCCATTTTTTTACTCCTTACCTCGCCACTAATATATGTGGTCTTTTGGTAATTTAGTTATCTAACCCCTATTAAAAGAGGTTTTTATTAAGAATAGGTTAAATACGTGGAAAATTTTTTAATTTTCTCAGTTAAATTGATTCTATAGTGAATGTAAGGCTAGAATTTTCGCGTTATAAATTCATAGAAAATCAGGGATAAACCTAATGATATAAGACATATTCCGGCAGAGGCCCCAATCGCGAAGAAGGGATTGAATGTGCTTTTGATATAGGCAGAAATCATCAACAAAAGCATGGGAAGGGAAAGGGGAACAATTAAAAATCCGACTAAAAATTGCGTTTTTTCCTCTAAAATGATCGAAAGAAGTTGCCGCAAGATGACGAAGTTAAGACTGGTTAGCAATAAAAATAGATGTGTCATATCAATCTTAAAGGGTAACCCAACAGCATAGGCGGTTAATTGCCATAGGATTAGACTGTGTATTGCAAGAAAAATCCAGTGCGCCGTAATTCCGGCAAGATAAACGCTGAAACGATGTGGGTATACATATAGGCTCATAAGCTGATTATGTTTGCGCTCACCACCCTGTGGATGTGCCATAATTGTGTACACCAACAAACACACATATATAAGTGCATATATGTAAGTAGATTTTTGCGGGGGTGTTAGAGTATCTCTTTCAAGTACGAGGGTTAATGAAAAAAGAAGGCTTACACTTAGTATGCGCCACATGTGAAGAGAACCACTACGTATAAACAAATGTCGCAGATCATGTCTGAGGAATCGTTGGAAAAACGTCATGTTACACCTCCTCGACGAAGGTTAATTTGCGTGTAAGGTGGGGTGAAGTCGTTTGGAATTGCGTGACTGGTAAAGAGAACAACTCCCCTTCTTTCATAGTGGGCGGACATCATTATGCATAGTATTTTCTGAGAGATTGGATCAAGAAATGTAAAGGGCTCATCCAAAATCCATATGCGGCGATGTGTACATAAAAATGGAAAAAGTTTAAGCTTTGCGGTTTCTCCGCCCGATAGTGTGTCAACGATTTGTGTGTCTGGAAGGTTAGGCAAGAGAAGATCACGCACAGATCGTAGATGTTTCGTTGGTACTTTTGGGAAAATGATTTGCCATTTTGCAAGTGTATCACCAACCGTGGATCCTGGTTTTAGCGGTGTGTTTGCATCAAAAAAATGCACGCTTTCAGTGGTTTTAAGTGTCCCCTGTTGTGGGCGCGTAATGCCAGCCAAAATACGTAATAGTGTTGATTTACCCGAGCCGTTTTCGCCGCAGATATGAAGGCAAGCGGGGGCATCAATTTTAAGTGAAAAATCAGCAATCAGGGGCTCAAGGTCATATTGAAAATACAACTGTGATGCATGCATAACCATTGGGGTTACCAAGGGGGATTAGACCCCAATGATATCATGAATTTATCGCTAGAACCAGGAGGCCATAAAACGGTTTTTCCTTAAGCTGGCCGCGTTAGGAAGCTTGGCCGAAGGCATCATCCTATGACATATCGCAGTATCGCAGAAGTTGTTTTAACTTCACAAGCTAAGTTATTTGGGGTACTAATATTTTTTTTAAAAAGTCCTAAGTTAAATGCTTTTTAGCAGTTTTGATTTTATTTTTATTTTTCTTCCCGTTACCTGTCTTTTTTTTAAATTTATGGGTGGGTACCAGAGTTCCAGGCTGTTTATTCTCGTTTGTGCGTCTGCCGTCTTTTATTATTATCATAGTTTTCATGACTTGATGATAATGTTGCTTTCTATTGCGTTTAACTTTTTTCTTGGACAATACGTTGGTGGCAATAAAAAGGCCCTTTTGTTTGGCTTGGTTTGTAATTTATATATTTTAGCATACTATAAATATGCATCTTTTTTCGTTGAGAATGTCTGTTATTTATTTAATATTTCTTATGGAGTGGAAAGATTGGCCCTTCCACTCGGGATATCATTCTTTACATTCCAGCAAATTATCTATCTGGTTGAAACGTATCGCAGGCGCTTACCGGAAAAGAACTTCCTAAAATACTCACTTTTTGTAAGTTTTTTTCCACACTCAATAGCCGGCCCTCTTGTAAGATATCATGAAATTTCACCCCAGTTATCAAATCTTAAGATAAATACACAGAATATCAC
>CAYGTJ010000123.1:0-3610 GCA_964352755.1 uncultured Alphaproteobacteria bacterium | reverse complement strand
CGCATTATCTGAGAATAAAATACGCCCAGCGATGCGCCCAGAAATCGAGATTCTTTCTGAAGATGAGAGCAAGGGTGTTTCATACGAAGTGAAAGTTGAGATACACCCCACAATCACGATGCCTGATTTTACGAAGCTTTCTTTCCAACAGTATGTGGCGGAACTTTCAGACAAATCTATTGATGATTCACTGGCGCGTCTTGCTGACCAGTATGCTGGCTTTGAAGCAGATCCATCTGCAAAAAAAGTTGAGGAAAATCATGCGGTAATTGCGGATCTTTCATTTGATATTTCAGGCGTTAAAGAGGGTGCAAATACCCAACAGAATGTAACACTTGAGCTTGGGCAGAATAAAGTCTTGCCTGATATCGAAAAAAATCTCATTGGTGCGAAAATTGGTGATGTTGTTAAGGTTTCAACGGCATTTCCAAGCCATGCAGATGCAAAAATTGCAAATAAAGATGTCGTGTATGAGGTCACTGTTAAAGAAATTCAAAAACGTGTACCACACAAAATTAACGATGAACTTGCGGTTAAAGTAAACTTAAAGTGCGTTGACGACCTTAAAGTGGCTATTGCAACACGATTGCAAGCTGATCTAGATGGGCATGCGTTGAGTTTGATGAAGCGTGAAATGTTTGATGCACTTAACAAGATTGTATCTTTTGATCTGCCACCATCATTGGTTAGCCAAGAAGCCGTTTCAATTCGTGAGAACCTAAAATCTGACGAAAAGGGAACGCTTACGAAAGATCAAGAGAAAGAAGTGATTGAGGTTGCACAACGTCGTGTGAAGCTTGGACTTTTGTTTAATCAGATCGCCGAAGACCACAAGATCGATGTCCCGACGGAAAAGGTACAAGAGGGATTAATGGCGCGTGTGAATGCGAATCCAGCCCATGCAAAGCAGATTCTTGATTATTATAAGGACACACCGGGGGCAATTGATGAGATTCGGGGGCCTTTGCTTGAAAACCAAGTGGTTGATCACATAGTTTCCCAAGCAAAACCCAAGGAAAAGAAGGTATCTGAGAAAGAGATCTTTGCAAAACTGAATAGCTAATCTCTTTGTGGTTTGCATTAGCGTAACGAGAGAGACGCGTTATTCATAAAAAAAGAGCCCTGAAGGGCTCTTTTTTCGTGGCTAATCTTTTATTACTTAGCGACGGTCGCCAAATAAGCGCAGCATAGCAACAAAGATATTAATGAAGTCCATGAATAAGTTTAGGGCTCCAAAAATTGATAATTTTTCAACTGTTTCTGCTGATTCACCTTGCATATGATAGAACAAATCTTTCAAACGTTGTGTGTCATATACGACGAGTCCACTAAAGACCAAAACTGTAATCACGGATAGAATCATTTGGAATCCCTGGCTTTGAATGAAAAAGTTCACGATTGAGGCCAATATAATTCCAACGACGGCCAGTATTAAGGCGCCCCCAAAACCAGAAAGATCACGCTTTGTGACATATCCGTAGAGGCTTGTAACCGCAAACATTCCTGACGTAATAAAGAAAACGCGGGCAACACTTGTCGCCGTGTAGATCAGCAAGACGGAAGATAATGATGCTCCGACAGCGGCCGCATATACCCAAAACAGCACTTGCGCAGATGCAGCACTCATTGTGTGAAGGCGCGCGGAAAATCCAATTACTAACGCAAGTGGTAAGAACATGACAACATATATTAAAGGTGTGCCAAAAATTAGATTTATCGCCGTCGGTGATGTAGTAATTGCGTAAGCAACAAATCCAGCAACGGCAAGACCAGACGCCATGTAGTTATAAATGCGTTGCATGTAGTTACGAAGAGATTCATTCAATTTGCCCCGAGCCGCGGCTTGAAGCGTATCATTTCGATTGTTATAGCTCATATTAATCCTCATAAGTTTATTTGTCATACTACCCTAAAATAGTAATAATGAGCAACATAAATACTCACTATGATTTTTCTGATATTTTATTTTCCTTGTTTTTCATGCAATAGTATGTCATCGCTTATTATACGAGGGTTAAATAGGGCTATATTATGCAATCACGATCAATTGACTGGGATAAACTTAAGGCGCTTTACTATGTTGTGAAATGTGGAAGCTTTACAAAAGCCTCTGAGCGACTCGGTATTTGCCAATCTGCGGTTAGCCGCCAGATCAATAGTTTGGAGTCACGCCTTGGCTATAAATTATTTAGCCGTGATGGTTCGCGGATTTTAATCACGGATGCCGGAGCGCAGCTATTTGAATTCGCAGAATCAATGATGGTTAAATCCAAAACAATTCTGGATACTATTGCTGATAAGGAATCACCAAGCGGTGATATCACAATTATGTCAAGTGCCGCCGTGGCCAGTGCTTTGATACCTCAATACATGCTTGAGTTTACTGAGCGATTCCCAAATCTTAGGCTGCATTTACGTGCGGCACTTGATGAGGTTTTTCTTGAAGACTGTGACATCGCAATTCGGGGGTATATGCCAAAACGAACTGATCTTCACCAGGAACCATTGTTCAAAAGTAAACATAAGTTGTTTGCGAGCCCTGAGTATTTAGAAAAGTTTGGGGTACCAAAAGCGCCCAAAGATCTTGATGAGCATAGGCTTCTTGGATACTCACGATCAACTGATCCACGCTCAAAAGACAGAAACTGGATGTTGTCACTAGGCCTAAGTGAGGGGCAAGCTCGTAAGCCGTTTGCCACGTTTAATAGTAGTTTTGCACTCTTGAATGCAGCTCATAAAGGCCTGGGCCTGGTTGAGCTTGAGGCAAATTTCCCGGCGCTTATGGATGCAAAGCTTGTGAATGTCTTGCCTCAATGCAGTGATCAAGAAATTGACATGTATCTGGTGACTCATAAAAAAGCAAAATCATCGAGTAAAATTAGTGTTTGTGCCGATTTTCTTAAAGAAAAGCTCTCGAAATACTCAAGCTAAGTTTTAGCCCTTAGCTTTCCTGTTTGATAGTGTGAGAGCAAAACAAATAGCCCCGGCAATAGCAGAGACGATAAAGAACTGAAGCCCTGCACCCCATCCGTATAACTTTGTAATGTGGCCAATTCCGATACCGCTAACCGTTGCCCCTAAATAGCCAAAGGAACTGACGACACCTGTTGCGATGCCAACAGCTTTTTTGGAGGCAAAATCAGCCGCCGCTGCGCCAACCAGAACATTTGGGCCAAAGCTGAAAAATCCAAACAGGACAAGCATGACCGCATCAAGTGCTGGGGTGTGATACGTGGATAGCCAAAAGTAAGAAATAATAAAGGCAAGTGCCACCATGTACATGACACCAACGGGACCTCGCTGGCCAGCAAAAACCTTATCAGACACCCAACCTGCAAGAAGTCCACCGCCTAAGCAACCAATCTCAAAGATTCCCCCCATTTTACCAGCGGATTGAATGCTAATCCCTCGTATGTGTGTGAAAATTTCTGGACACCAGTTTAAAAAGCCAACGCGGACAAGATACAAGCAGAAACTTGCCATGCAAATGTACCAAAGACGTTTGTTGGGCAAAAGTTGACGCAAAACAATCTGGCGTACTGAAAGGTGTGCCGGTTCACTTACAATTTTTTTATGTGTGCCATGTTTAGTTATAGGGGGTGTTTTATAT
>CAYGTJ010000122.1:0-3675 GCA_964352755.1 uncultured Alphaproteobacteria bacterium | reverse complement strand
CCTTATTCATGTGGTGAACGAACTTGATACCGCGTCACCCCAACCCAATGAGGAGTCTGATCTATTGGAACGGCGTCAAGTCATTATGCAACACGCGCGTCTGCAAACAAATTTCCGAAAGGCGGAAGAAATCATTAGTGGTGATGGGGGCATTTATGATCGGATGAATGATCTGACCACCAACATCCAGAAAATCAGCGAATCGCTTGCGCCCCATAGAGATTCTTTGGCAAATACCCTGGATGATATCAACAAAGCAACGGATATATTAGGGCACGTTGAGGCCGCAATCATTCGCCACAATGAACACGCTCGCCAGGAAGATGATATTGAAACCCTCGACGAACGCTTGAGTGAAATTCGTGATCTGGCACGCAAACACCGGGTAACCGGTGATGAACTCCACGCCATACACACGAAGCTCAGCCATGATCTGGAATCTCTCACCCAGGGGGAAACCCGTGAGGCAGAACTCCGCCGCGATGTATCCAACACCCACCACATATTTATAACTGCGGCAAAAGCCCTGCATGCCAAACGCATGACAGCTGCGGCAAAGTTCCGCACGCGCATACTGACTGAACTCCCGCCGTTAAAGCTTGAAAAAGTTGATTTCAAAATTGATTTGGATGAACTCGATGACGCCAACGCCACCGCGCGGGGTATTACCAAGGCCACATTTAATGTGCGTACCAATCCGGGACTTCCCTTTGGTAAACTGAATGAAATTGCCTCCGGCGGGGAGCTTAGCCGTTTTATGTTGGCGCTTCGGGTGGCACTTCACCAACGTGACGGCGCGCAAATTTTGATTTTTGATGAAATTGATGCGGGAACGGGCGGATCGGTCGCAAGTGCAATTGGAAAACGCCTCCAACGATTGAGCGCGGATCAACAGGTTCTGGCCATCACGCATGCCCCCCAAGTCGTGGCATTTGCGCATAATCATTTACGGCTTCATAAAACCCATGATGCCGATGAAACCGAAACCCAGATTGTTCCCCTAGAGGATCATGCAGCACGCATTGCGGAAATGGCGCGAATGTTGTCCGGCGATGAAATCACATCAACCACCCGACAAGCCGCCGAAGAACTGTTGGAAAATGCCGGATGAAACCTTCCCTACGGAATCACGCACGAACACATCTTTGGGGGATTGAGGCTGCACAATTATCCGTCGATCAAGCCGTCAGTGAACTCGCGGAGCTTGCACGCTTAATTGCATACCATAATGCCCGCTACCATACGGATGATTCCCCGGAAATTTCTGACGCCGATTTTGATGCGCTCATGGGGCGTAATCGTGAAATTGAGCGCCATTTTCCTGAGCACAGGCGGGATGATTCCCCAAGTCATACCGTTGGTTCGCATGTGAGTGAAAAGTTTACAAAGGCAACGCACCTTGAACCAATGCTATCCCTGGATAATGCGTTTAATGCTGAAGATATGCATGATTTTGCTAAACGCCTGCAACGCTTTTTGAATGTATCTGAGGGGTTTGATTACGTGGTTGAGCCAAAATATGACGGGCTTTCCCTGGCGCTTCTCTATGAAAATGGTGTGCTTGTTCGTGGCACCACCCGGGGCAATGGAACCATTGGCGAGAACGTGACATCAAATGTGCGCACGATCGCAAACATTCCCCACCGGTTCACAGGGGATTCACCCCCCAAACGTGTTGAAATTCGCGGCGAGGTTTTTATGCACCGCCATGATTTCATTACCCTAAACAAGCAACGCGCGGCACGCGGTGAAGATGTATTTGCCAATCCCCGCAATGCAGCCGCGGGATCGTTACGTCAACTTGATTCGGCAATTACGGCACAGCGCCCCTTACGTTTTGTTGCCTATGGATGCGTTGATGATACACGCGGTAACACACAACCACCAGTTAACACGCAACGTGAACTCATTGATAGGCTTGCAACCTGGGGGTTTCACGTTTCTGAGTTGAGCCAGCACTGCCATGACGTTGACGATATTTTGGCCGTGTATGATGATATTTTACGTCAACGCCCAGATCTGCCCTTTGAGATCGATGGACTGGTTGTAAAACTCAACGCAATCGCGATGCAAAAACGCTTAGGCCATGTGGGACGCAGCCCGCGCTGGGCAATTGCCATCAAATTCCCTGCGGAAAAAGGCATCACACGTATTAATGCGATCACCATTCAAGTGGGACGTACAGGCGTGCTTACACCTGTTGCCGAACTAGAACCCATTGGTATTGGGGGGGTGATGGTGCAGCGGGCAACGCTTCACAACGCCGATGAAATTGTGCGAAAAAACCTCTGCACAGGAGCTCAGGTTATTGTACAGCGTGCCGGTGATGTAATTCCCCAGGTTGTCGGGCGCGTACCTGAAAAGGCTGAAAAAACGAATCAGAACTCAAACGTGCACACATCTGTGTTTGCATTCCCGGCGCAATGCCCCGTGTGCCAAAGTCCGGTTCATAAAGATCCCGAAAGGGTTGCCCATCGCTGTACCGGGGGTATGCGATGTGAGGCACAACGGGTCGGGCGTTTTATTCATTTTGTGTCAAAGGCAGGTTTTAACATTGATGGATTTGGTGAACGCAACGTGGCCGATTTTCTCACCCGAGAGATTGTACGAACGCCCGCTGATCTGTTCACGCTTCACGCATTGCAACCAGCCACACTTACACCGATTGCAAAACTTCCCGGGTGGGGGGCAAAATCTGCGGCAAAGCTATTCGATGCCATTGAGGTGGCAAGAAACGTATCATTTGATGGGTTGATTTATGCCCTGGCCATTCCAAGTGTCGGCACACGAACGGCCACCCTTTTGGCCAAGCAATATCCAACGCCGTCAGCGTTGTCTGAGATCTTTGATCGGCTGGTTGCAAATGATAGCTCTGCAGAGGAATCGTTGACAAATATCGATGGATTAGGAACGGCTGTCTGCGACGATATACGCTTATTTTGGGCAGAAGAATCAAACCGTGCGCTGTTTCATGACTTAATTCCTCATGTGAAACTCCTTGCCCCCGCACAGCAAGCAACAACCTCACACTTTGCAGGAAAAACCGTCGTATTCACCGGATCACTTGTTCAACAAACACGTTCTGAGGCAAAAGCCATCGCGCAGCGTCTAGGCTTCACCGTGGGCAGCAGTGTTTCAGGAAAAACGAACTATGTGGTAATTGGTGATGCCCCCGGTTCAAAAGCAAAGAAAGCGAAGGACTTAGGCGTTGACGTGTTAGATGAGGACGCATGGCATGCTCTCATTTCTCCCTACGTGTAACCCATGCATGAGGATCACATGAAAATGATGGGGCGAATTGATTTTATTGCACTTAACCGCCCGCTTGAGGCGTTGCCTAAGGTCGGGGCGAAAACGGTTGAGGCACTTAATCGTCTGGGCATTTACCGCCCTCTTGATCTCTTGTTTCATTTGCCATCAGGGGTTCATACCCATCGGGTCATCACACAACCAACACTACTTTCACCAGGGGAATCAGTTGTATTGCCCTGTACGATTCTCAAACATCCGACGATTTCAAAATTTACACGCAAGCGAATCCCTGCCAAAGTTGTGACCGAAACCCCCATGGGCACACTTAATCTTGTGTTTTTTAACGGATTTCAAGGCTATCTCAAAAATCAATTTCCCTTAAGTAAAACAGTTGCCATTGCGGGTGTTCCGGAGCTTCAACAC
>CAYGTJ010000121.1:0-3692 GCA_964352755.1 uncultured Alphaproteobacteria bacterium | reverse complement strand
ACACTCAATTAGGGGAATATAAAAAACAGGTTGTTTCGGATCAAGACCCACACCACCCTCAAGAAATGTTAATGCTTGGGCATACTGTTTTTGTCGCCACAAGTTACGCCCCTTAATGCAAAGCATCACCGCCGATTGATCAGCATTTTTACTCACTGAGACAAGCGCATCACCATCTGTGCTTTGTAAATATTTCCACTCATCGCCCGGAAAAATCAACTCCGATAAGGATTTACGCGGGGAAAACAAACGCACACCACGCACCCACTGGCGAAGCCGCCCCAAGACATAGGCCACGCAAAACAGCCCTCCTGCAGATACAAGCACACACCCCAGTGCTAAAGAAAACGACACCTGCATCTCGACCCCTTGATAGACAAATAGCAAATAACTTTGCGAATCGGGCAGGAACACAACACCCACGAGCAGCACAAACATGAGCATCAGTGCGAGTATTGTTTTCATATTATTCTCCTTGAGCTAATGTTTTTGGACGACATTTACGCGCAACAAAGCTGTAAAATGTCGCATAAGCGTCTATTTTAGTAAGTAACGGCGCTAGTTCCTTGGCATGTGAATGCGTGCGATCAAGGAGCTGTATCAATTGTTTTTTTGCCTCAGGAAAATCAAGTTTTTCAAGAGCCAGTCCGACAGGATCAATACGTTTTGCGTCAGTCTCATCACGGATTTGAATAAATGCACCAGCAAAACTCTCATTCCGGTTGGCTAATTCGTGGATCATGAGTCGCTTTTGCTGATGGAGCTTAATCAGCTTAAAGTATGTTCCCGCACCATTTTGCACCAACTCATCGACGGCTATTGCCTGCTGTTGGGGAGATGCACCGGCACACCCTTCTGCCATAAGGTTGCGAAGAGTCTTAAAATCACCCCCCAAAACTGCACGTGAAAAATCCGATGATAACCCGCATGAAATCTGAGGGGTTTGTGGTTGTGGCTTCTCTGTTAATGGTGCAATGGGTTGGGGCGGCTGTTTTTCCGACATATCATCGGTTGTGACAACGTCTGAATCAACCTCTTCTACTTCAGCCTGTGGGGGATGTTTGGGGGTCAGTGCATCAACAATCTCACTTAACTTTTGCGCCACGTCTTCATCGGCGCCCTCATTGGTCTCATTTGATTCAACCGGTGATGAGTCCCCCGTTTCCACGTGAATCGAAAAACTATCGTCCAAGGAAAAAACACGCACAACAGGCGTTAGTGCATTTTTTATAAATACAAGAACGGCAGAGACATTCCCCTGATTACGCAACAACATCCCAAGTAGCAACAGGACGGCAACTAAGAATAAATACCCGCGTAATGGCCACTTGCGAACTGTTACTGATTTCGTGTTTTCTTTCATGCGCGCAACTCGTTTTCCCAGGATAAAAGGTTTTGCAAAACATCTTCATAGTCCCATAATTTACTTAGATTAGCAACAATACCTAGCGATTGAAAATCCGTGCGCACATCCAGAGAATTACACAAAAAACGACACCTGACTGGGGTCTTACTGTCTTTAAGATATCTGCAAATGAGCTGAGACACGGCGCGTGATGAAACCAACACACACACATCAGGGCAATCAAAATTGATACTTTTCAGATTCTCGCGCGCCTCCGCTAAGGGTTCATAGGCATAAACAGGGCACTCAGACACGTCAAAGCCTTGCGTTTTTAATCTGACTGTTTCAAGCCTGGTCACAGCACCACACACATACGTAAAAGCTTGAGGCGATAGGTTCTTACAAATATATGCGGCAAGATCTGCACTTGTGTCACCAACAAACTTCGCCCCCGAAATCCCCATGCCCCACGCGAGCTTAAATGTATGGGAACCCGCTATCAATACGCGGCACACATGTTTGAGAGACTGCAAATACGTCTCATCAAGACATCGAAGGGCGTTCGCACTGGAAATCAAAACAATTTTCTCCGGGTCAAGCTTCAGATTTATTCTCGGTATCGCCCGTGCACGTGCAAGTTCCACTACATCGGCAGAGATATTTTCCGCTGCGAGAAAGGCCATAAGGGGAAGAGCCGCTTCACGATCCCTTAGGATAACAACATGCATATCTAGGCAGAAATCCGAAAATCATGAACGAGTCGCTCACCGATTTGCTGGCGAATTGTTTGACCCAAATCCGTACCAATTTTAACGTAATCAACAACTTTTCCCTGCAGTTTTTCTCTGAATATTTCTGAACCATCGGGCTTAATCACCGCACCTTCTAGACAGATCATATCGCCTTGAGTTGCAGCAAGTGCGGCAATGGGTGTCCGGCATGATCCGTCAAGTTCACGCAAAAACGCCCGTTCCGCCATCACCTCATAGTAGGTTTTTTCGTGATTCAAAGGACTCGTCAAGTGAACCGTTACCTCATCATCATGCCGACATTGCAGAGAAATAGCTCCTTGTGCAACAGCCGGTAACATCCGATCTGGGTACATAACCTCACGAATGCACGACTGAAGCCCCAAGCGTTCGAGACCCGTTGCCGCAAGAAACGTTGCATCTGCCTCGCCTGATGCCATCTTTTTAAGGCGCGTTTCAACATTTCCACGAAAGGGAACAATTTTAAGATCAGGGCGCAACAGGCGTGAAAAGGCCTCTCTTCGAAGTGAGCATGTTCCAACAACCGAATACTGAGGAAGATCTTCAAAACGCGCATATCCGTTGGAAACAAAAGCATCACACGGATTATTACGTTCCAACACCGCACTGATCAGCAATGCCTCAGGCGGGCGCGTGGACATGTCTTTCAACGAATGGACTGCCACATCAATCCGATCATCGAGCAGAGCTTCTTCAAGTTCTTTGGTAAAAAGCCCCTTACCTCCAAACTCTGACAAGCGAACAGAATAGAGTGTATCACCAGTTGTGCGAACCTTTACATACTCAATATTTATATCAGGATTTTGCGCAGTAAGGTGCTCCCCCACACGGTGTGCCTGGATCATAGCAAGCGGACTTGCGCGACTACCTATTCTTATTTTCTGACTCAACTCCCCAAGCCTTGACAATTTTATGCACCCACACCATAAAAAACATATTCACAAAAGACAACACAATTAACACATTACGTAAATGTCTTTTCATTTACTGAGCGCCACACATGATTTTTCTCGGAATTGAAACTAGCTGCGATGAAACAGCTGTTGCCATCGTTGATACACACAAAACCATCCATGCGAACTGTATCTACTCGCAGATAAATGAGCATGAATTGTACGGCGGCGTTGTGCCTGAAATTGCGGCACGTGCACATCTTTCAAAACTCCCGGCACTTGTTGATCAAGCACTTAAAGACGCCACGTTAACACTTAGTGATATTGATGCATTTTGCGCAACCGCGGGGCCTGGACTTATCGGGGGGGTGCTCGTTGGTCTGAATTACACAAAGTCCCTTGCCTACAGCCTACAAAAGCCTTTTTACGGTGTTAATCATCTTGCGGGACACGCATTATCCGTGCGATTAACTGCGGATGTAGCCTTTCCCTATATCCTTTTACTGATTTCAGGGGGGCATACGCAACTTATCTGTGTGCACGGCGAATGCGCGTTTGAACTCCTGGGAGAATCCCGCGATGATGCTGCCGGTGAAACCTTTGATAAAACAGCCAAGCTACTGAATTTACCACATCCCGGGGGGGCTGACGTTGAACGATGCGCACGTAAAGGAAACCCGCACG
>CAYGTJ010000120.1:0-3737 GCA_964352755.1 uncultured Alphaproteobacteria bacterium | reverse complement strand
CCAGTTTCGCCCCAAACATGAGATTTTTATCCGTTGGGTCTCGCATCAGGCCGATACAACTCACAAGGAGAAGCAACGTTCCGGTGTAAAGAATGGGCGGATGAATTCCCAAACTTATATCGTGTAAAAGTGGATTCAAAACCCCGTGAAGATTGCTGTCGTGCGTACGTGTAAAGGGGTTCGCCATTGCCAAAAGATACACGAGATTGGCGCTTTGGATGGCCATGATTTTTTGCATCATAATCTTTCGATGAGGGAGCACCAAGGGCACAAGGAAACCAACAAGTGCAACCCATAGAAACCACGACCCATCATGATCTGACCAGATGGCACTCACCCGGAAAAAGGTGGTGAGATGTCCTGCCCCGACTGCATTTACATGTGCCAAGCGTGTATCAGCAATTACGTGGGCAATCACATAGATACCAAACGCCGCCCAGGTCAGGTAACTTTGCATCAACAGCAAGGCGTGGGCATATTTTCCCTTGCGCAGGAATGCACCACTGCTCAAAACAGCTGCCCCCATTAACAGTAGTTCAGCGCCCGTGTAAATCATGGGACGGGGGTGGTTTTTTTATGTGGGGCACCGAGTGTTCGTTTTTTGCTGGTGTAAACCTCGTCATGTTTGGCAAGCACCCGCGTGGCGCGAAACGTCCCATTGGGCAACATGTAACCATCAAGTACAACGCCTTGTTCTTCCTGAAACAGGGTGGAAACAATTCCTTGATACACAACGAGGATTTCGTTTTGTGCATCGTACACGCGAAATTTTAAGGCCTTGGATGTTGCAGAAATGGATCCTTTTTTCACGTATCCACCCAGACGAATATCACGGCGAATATCTGGGCGAATATTACCTGGCTGAATGTTTGCACGTGTATTGGCCTGCATACGTTGGATAACCTGGGTGGGCGTTTGATAGAATGATAATTCGCCCCACATCGACCACAACACGAGAAAAGCACCACTCCCGAGAATTAGGATAAATACGACGTACCGCACCAATCGCGTGTGGCGGGGTTTCATCTGTCTTGGTTTCGTCGCGCATTCATCACGTCTTGATAGGCGTGCTGACTGTCACGAAAATGTGATAATTCACGCATGTATGTCACCAGCAGCACAATCAATACAGCAAGAAAAACAGCAATGCACAGGATAAATAGTGTCATAGGGCACGACGCATTGTGCGAATGCGCACCTGAAGAATGGCACTGCGCACGGAAAGACTAACCATCGAAACACCGTACCCAACGAACCCGAAAAACACGAGCATAAGGGGAATAATCATCTGCACATCAACCGTTGGATATTGGGTCACGCTAAACGAACTTGGCTGATGAAGGGTTTGCCACCATTCAACAGAAAAACGGATGATGGGCAAGTTAATCAGCCCAATTATTGCCATGATGTGTGCCGCTTGCAAGCGCTCAACGGGCACCCCCGGGGCGCCCATTAAATATAAAACGCCGGTATTCATCATGAGCAGAATGAAAACAGAGGTCAAACGCGCATCCCATACCCACCAGGTTCCCCAAGAATATTTCCCCCAGATCATTCCTGAAATCAAGGTAATAAGAATAAAAATTTGCGTCACTCGGGCAATCATTTGCGTGGTAATACCAAGTATTGGTGATCGCCAAACAAGGCACCCTAAACTAAGCACGCCAAGAGACGTATATCCCCCAAGTGCACACCACGCCGCCGGCACATGAAGATATATTAGCCGGGAAATTGTCCCCTGCAACGAGTCTGCAGGCACACCGAACAATCCCCAGATCATGCCCGAAAGCAACAATATTGGTACGAGGATACGACTGACATTATGCATTTTTGTCAGAATCATAACGGTCTGTTGCGGTTGTAGAAATTGTGTTAACACAGCTTATTAATTCACTTTACCCCCGTCTAGTGATAGCATCAGTTTAGGTAAAAGTTAACTCTCGATTTAAAAAAACCTTTCAACATGTATTTGTTTCGGATAAACACAATTATCAGCTTTTAGGAATGTCACATGAAAGTAAACGGAAATAGTCTTCGTCCAGGTAACCTGATCGAACATAAAAAACGCCTGTGGGTCGTTGTCAAAACCGCCCATACCCAGCCTGGGAAGGGGGGTGCTTACCTGCAAGCAGAGCTTAAGGATGTGCGTGATGGAACCAAATTAAACGAACGATTCCGTGCGAGTGAAGACGTTGAACGTGTACGCCTTGATTCAAAAGAGTGCCAATATTTGTTCCGCAGTGACGGTACGAATACATTCATGGATAGCACAACGTTTGATCAGTTTGAGATCAGTGACAGCCAAATCGGTGAAGAATCTGTCTTCTTGCAAGATAACATGACGGTTGAAATCAACTTTTATGAGGAAGAAATTATCTCGGTTACATTACCGGATCATATTGCTCTTGAAATTGTTGAAGCTGAGCCCGTTGTGAAAGGCCAAACAGCGGCATCTTCATTTAAACCTGCGGTACTTGAAAATGGTGTCCGTATTATGGTTCCTCCCCACATTGAAACTGGCACGCGTGTTGTTGTGAATCCTCACGACCGTACGTATGTTGAACGCGCAAAGGATTAACACAACTCACCATGGTTTCAGATCGCCGCTTACTTATCCGCACGCCCCTCGTAAACGTCACAACACGTAGCATTTATAATGCTGTGCGCCACCTCGCGCGAGATTTTAATGAAATTGATTTGCTTCTCAACGGAACAAATGGTCCTGGTGACTTTGCCCAGCGCTGTTATGACCGGGTGCAAGACATTCTCATCACAGAACTGCAGGCGGCACGTCCACGTTTTGGCCTCAAGGTTGTTGATGAGGCCGACACTATCGGATCAGATGATGAACAGTTCTGGGTGATTGCACCAATCTCAGGGGGACAAAATTTCAATCATGCGCACCCACACATTGCGCTTTCTGCGGGGGTCGAATTAAAGGGAGAGATTCTGGCCAGCGCTGTTTATGATCCTCTCAACGATGAGATGTTTTATGCGGAACGCCGACAGGGTGTCTACGTCAATGAACGTCAGATTCGCCCGCGAAAGGCACCACAAACCAACCGACCACTCGTCATGTTTGCTGGAAACCCTGAAACCGATCATGAGGATCTCGCGAAGCTTTCCCAAGTTGCCGATATTCGCATCACTGGGTGTCCCGCACTTGATTTGTGCTATGCAGCGTCTGGTCGCGCGGATGCCGTTTATGTGGGGAACGTGTCAAGTTGTGAAACAGCCGCAGGGCATTTCATTCTGCAACAAGCAAACGCCACCTTTGCAAGCAAAGATGAAATGACCTCATATACCCACACAGGTTACCTTGCGAGCACATCTTCCAACATCAAAATACTTGCGAAGGCGCTTGATTTCACGCATTCCGGAACGGGATCAGGCATAATGTCAGGCACAGCACCATCATCAGGGTCAGTGTCACAAACACCTCAGCCGAGCAAAGCCCCTGAATAGAACTCGGACGCACCGCTGTTTAATTGTCGAAAAACCAAGTGAGTTGATCTCGCCGGTTATATGGGCTAAAAATATCTCCTTGAATGGGGAAAAACCATGACAAAACAATCGGCCGCGCAATCAACACAAACACCAATGATGATGCAATACCTTGGGTTAAAGGCACAGTATAAAGACTGTTTGCTCTTTTACCGCATGGGGGATTTTTACGAACTCTTTTTTGATGATGCGGTAACGGCTGCAAAAATTCTTGATATTGCACTGACGAAACG
>CAYGTJ010000119.1:0-3856 GCA_964352755.1 uncultured Alphaproteobacteria bacterium | reverse complement strand
GTTTAGTATGAAAAAAAATCACGAAAAACCCACACATTATGTGTTACCCGTTAAACTTTCAAAATTTATAGCTGAAAAACCCAGAGTACTCTACCTGGATAGTAAAAGAACAGGGCTACCCTTGGACTACCCTTGGACTACCCTTGGACTACCCTTTTGGTCACCCTTTGGCTCCCCTCGGGACTTATTCGCCTTCACCAATAATGATTGATGATTCACTGCTTTCATCTTCATCAGTTCTTTCTTCACCGATCTCATCAGCAATCATGTCTGCTGCTGAGAGTTCTTCTTCATCTTCAGAAGTCAGATCTGCAATAGCTTCGGGGATCTCATCATTTGCCAAGAGGCTTTCGAGTTCTTCTTCATTCTCTTCGAAGTGACCTTGTTCCTTACGCAGTGTATGAAGGAGGCTTTCTCTCAGCTGATCCGGTGTAATCGTTGAGGCCGCAATTTCACGCAGAGACAAAACCGTTGGCTTATCATCGTCTTTATCAACGGTGAGGGCTGCTCCACCAACAATCTGGCGTGCTCGTTGGCTCGCCAAAATGATGAGTTCAAACCTGTTTGGAATCTTTTCGATACAGTCTCTGTTTGTTACACGTGCCATTTAGTTTTTCCGTAAATTAAATATGAGTGAAGATCGTGTGCGATCAGTCTACTAAGTTTTCACGTATCCGTCGAAGAAAAAGTTCTCACTCTATTATATGAGGAGGCACTTGATTGATCTTCACCACGAGAAACTTAGTTAAGCCTTGAGATTTTATCCTAAGCGTTAACCTTAAAACTATTCTTAGTGTCTAGCCTTAACGCCTATTCTTAACGTCTATCCCTAACTTCTATCCTTGGCGAACCTTAAAGCGTGGGTTGCGCTTATTAATCACGTAAAGACGTCCACGACGACGCACAATCTGACAGTTTTTATCACGTTTTCTGAAGGCTTTAAGTGAGCTTACAACACGCATTATGAGATCCGGTTTAATTAGTTTGAGTGATTTTTAAGATTTACAGGGGGAATTGTCAACACAAAAAGCAACAAATCACCCATTTTTTCACTATTAAGTCCTACGCGCATGCCGCAGCGACTAACATGCTATACGGCTTCTTCGAAACGACTCTCCACGAGGGTGGTGATTTTATCCAACGCGAGAGCTTCATCATCGCCCTCTGCCGCAACAGTGATTTCAACGCCGCATCCCGCACCCAGGCTGAGTAACTCAAGAATTGAGCGTGCGTTTACTTTCTTCACACCGGTTTGTATCCAGACCGTTGCCTTTACATCCTGGCAGATCTGCGCAACCTTCGCGGCAGCACGCGCATGTAAGCCCTTCACATTGACAATTTTCACTTGCTTTGAAACCATTTCAATCTCGCCTTATGAAACAAAACTTGACGCAACATTCATGTAGTTCTGACCCGCCACACGTGCCGCTTGCACCACGGCATTGAGCGATAATTCCGTACTGCGATGTTGAACGAGATCAATAAGCATGGGCAGATTCACCCCCGCAACGACCTCTATTTTTTTGCTTTGCGAAACCGAAATCGCAAGATTTGAAGGTGTTCCACCAAACATATCTGTCACCAGAACGACACCCTTTCCGGTATCAACCTGTGTGATCATTTCTTCCAAAATTGGGCGCTTGTCAGCGATATCATCATCAGGATTAATTCCCAACGCTTTTAGATTTTCCTGTGAGCCAATAACGTGTTCTAACACGGAAACAAACTCATGCGCCAATCGCGCGTGCGCAATTACAATAATACCAATCATTCGTTTATTTTTTAACCTCTATGGATTAGAATAGAAAAAATAGTCACGTGATGCAAGACATTCCCGCATGCGTTTTTCGCCTCTACACATGTTTCAAAAATCGATAAAAAAAACACTCCTTATACTCATATTGCTTCCCCTCATGGGGGTTATGGGAGGGTGGATTTACACCAACACCGCACACACAATCAACACGCGCACCCACGAAATTCACATCCCCCTGGGGGCGTCCCTACGAAGTACGACACAAAAACTGCACGCCCGGGGCATTGTACGTTTTCCCCGAGTGCTGGAAATGTATCTTCGCCTGAGGCAAATGAGCCTGCATCCAGGCCACCGCGTCATTCACCCCCTTACGCCACTCACCACACTTATGGATCACCTGACAGACCCTGATAAAACGTCGCACACACGAACCATCATTGAGGGCTCAAGCCCCCTCATCACACGCCAAGATATCAATGCAGATTCCCGTTTTTCAGGCTCTTCAATTCGTGCGGATCAGATGGTGCCCGTTATGGGGGATACCTATGGATTTACTCCCAATGAAGATCGCCATCACGCCCTTACCCGTTGGCACACGGTATTGTTGGCACAGGCGACCTATCTCTGGCAGATAGGCACGACCCAGGATATCATTCGTTCCCCCCGAGAACTCATTATATTGGCCTCGATCATTGAAAAAGAAACAGCACTTGATTCTGAACGTCGACGCATTGCGGGTGTATTCATTAATCGCTTACGCACAGGCATGCGGTTACAGGCTGATTGCACTGTTGTGTATGGTCTTTGTCGTGAGAATCCGAATCGTCTGTGGAATCAAGGCCTCACAAAGGCAGAGCTCAAAACGCCGTCCCCGTATAATACATATCGGCAAAAGGGACTGCCCCCCACGGCGATTGCCAACCCCAGCCTTGGAAGTTTAAAGGCCGCGGCAAGCCCCCTCGCTACGAAAGATCTGTATTTTGTGGCTGATGGCAAGGGTGGTCATGTGTTTTCACACACACGTCAGCAACATGCAAAAAAGCATAAAAAATGGCGAAAAATCCGCAAGCAAACCCAGACACGCTCACGAACAAAACCTCAACCACGCCGCGTACCGATGCATCATAAATCCCGTGCACGTGCAAAAAAACCGAAGCGTCGGCCTTAAAATTTTTGCCTCATGCGAATAGCCCCACAACGGATATAAATGAGATTATTAAGATCAGGTAATTTCTCTTTAAAATCCAGCACTTCATAGGTATCATTTATTCACCTTGGCTTTAGAAAAAAAAGAAAAATGAAAAACATCCAACTCCTTTGTGCGCTCATAATTGCCGCCACATCATTCACTATTCGTGCGTCTGCCGCTGCGGCCAGTGGCGCGGGCGATGATACCCCCGCCGCTGCTAGTGGTTCTGGGTCTTTGCCGACGATTTCGCGCACAATTGAGAACCCTGAATACAGCTTCTTTAGCTGTCATCATTTGCCTAAGGTTGCCAAAAACTTAGTTTCTTTACCTCGAGGTCGATACCCACATATAACCTCATTTAGTTGCACGCTGTGTTCTTTAAATGGTGCAGAAATCACAGGCTTCCTAAAGGGTTTTGATAATCTAGAACACCTTTTTGCAGCATCAAATCTGATTGGAAATAGCGCCCATCACATTTCCAACTGGTTGAAAGAAAATCGTGACGCCCCCTTACGTAAATTGTTCCTAAATAATTCACACATCCCCGAGGATCAGGTTGTTGATTTAATTTTAGCTGCTGGTAAGCATACTCTCACGCACCTAGATGTATCTTTAAATTCCTTACGTGTTGATCAATTTGAAGAACTGCTCAAAAAGCTTACCTATGGTACCGGCAGTTTTGATGAACTGAACCTAACCATTACACGCCCAGGATCAGACGATTTTCCACAATTTGCCGAAGATATGCGAACGTACGGGCGGTTGCTTGGTCTAACTGTTCCAGACCCCTGGACGCGCGGACAAAAATCCCCTTACGTTAGGGATGTCGACATTACTCAATTTACGACAAACATCCACCTTACCTACAAAACACCCTCTGCTCCCGAAAAATCCGCCAATGCAGACAAAAT
>CAYGTJ010000118.1:0-3860 GCA_964352755.1 uncultured Alphaproteobacteria bacterium | reverse complement strand
GCCCCCCACCACACACACGATCAAATTCCCCCATGTGTGTGAGGTAACGTGAAACAGCTTTTTCATCCTTTGCTTGGTTCAGCGATTGAAACGCAACCACTGATGAATCTTCTCTGGCTTTTGCAACTGAGCGACTAACGACCTCTTCGGTGATTGAATTCCACTCATGACATGCCGAGCACTGCCCTGCCCACTGGACATGAACAGATCCACAGGAATTACAAACATACTGTCGCTTTGGTTTTGCCATTATACTTTGGGCGTTAAAGGCCCTTCAAGGCGGCCATTTACAAATTGTTCAACCGCGGGATGATTCGATTTATACAGTTTACTGATATCATCATGCCAAAGAATTTTTCCCTCATGGATGAGAGCCACCCGATTCGCAATGTGCTTGGCACTGGCAAGATCGTGCGTGATTGTCACCGCAGTGGCGCCAAGTTCTGTTACACATTTTTTGATTAAGTCGTTAATCACAGCACTCATAATCGGATCAAGACCGGTTGTTGGCTCATCAAAGAAAATAATCTCAGGCTTAGTAATAATTGCGCGCGCGAGTGCCGCACGACGCAGCATTCCCCCCGAAAGCTCCGCGGGATAAAGATCTGCCGTGCGTTCTTCAAGACCCACAGCTGCAAGCTTTTCCATCACTTTATCCGTAATGATTTTATCGCTGAGTTCCTTTTGTTGGCGCAAACGAAAGCTCACGTTTTGGGCAATCGTCAAGCTATCAAAAAGCGCAGACCCTTGAAACAACATACTAACCTTAGAAATGACCCGATCCTGACAGCGCAAGGATGCTCCAACCATTTCGTCACCATCAACGATAATTGAGCCACTATCTGCAGGCACTAATCCAAGAATGCATTTCAGCATAACAGATTTTCCTGTCCCAGAGCCCCCGATAACAACGAGAGATTCCCCGCGGTTTACAGAAAGATTCGTTCCCCGGAGAACAATCTTAGAACCAAACGCTTTTTTAACGTCCTTCAGAACGATATGCTTTTCATTTTTCATTGGTGAAACATCACTGCTGTAAGGAAATAGTTAGACAAAAGAATGAGGATAGATGCAGACACAACCGCATGTGTTGTCGCCTCACCCACACCTTGCGCGCCCTTTTTGGAGTTGTACCCGTGGTAACACCCCATCAGCGCAATAAAAAATCCAAAGACTGAGGCTTTAATCAGGCCTGATAACACGTCTTCAAACTCTAAAAATGCAATGGTGTCATGCATGTATGTGCTTGGGTTAAATCCAAGTTTATATACAGCAACGAGATGCCCTCCCATAATGCCAATGACATCCGCCACGCACACAAGCAAAGGTAGAACGATTACCGCCGCCAAAATCCGCGGGCTAATCAAATACTTAAATGGATTTGTTGCCAAGGTCACAAGCGCATCAATCTGTTCCGTCACACGCATTGTCCCGATCTCAGCGGCCATAGCCGCCCCCACACGCCCGGCAACCATCAACCCACCGAGCACAGGTCCAAGTTCACGCGTCATTGATAGGACAACAACCGTTGCCACGGCCTTACTTCCACCCGCAGACATACGGCTAACACCGGTATCTGTTTGCAAAGCCAGCACCATGCCGGAGAAAAGCGCTGTCATTCCAACCACTGGCAAGGAATAATAGCCAATTTCTAAAATTTGTCGCCAAAACTGACGCCCGTAATGTGGTGGAAAAAAGATGTGCCAGGTTGCTTTACCAGCAAAAAGACTTAACGCCCCTATCCCCCATATTAAGTTCATAAACGTTGAACCAATGTTCGCTAAAAATGTCATTTTTCGTCAGGTGCTCCCACATAAATACGATTCTGCGTACGCGAAATAAAGGTTATAAGCTCAGTCGTAATTGACCCACCATCTTTTGCAAGCTGGCGCAAGGGAACATGCTGACCGGCTAGTTCAACCCAACTATGCAGAGATAATTCATTCTCTGGGATATCTGTTACATCAACCATGCACAGATCCATACTAATTGGCCCAACCACGCGTGCTTTCCTTCCCGCTATGTAAACTTCAGCTCGACTACTCAAGTTTCTTACCCACCCATGGTAATATCCCGCGGCCAAAACCGCAACACATCCGTCATGCTTAAATCGAAATGCCCCCCCATATCCGACAGTTTCACCTTTTTTGACAGGGTGAATATGCAACACTCGCGTCCAAAAACGCAAAGCAGGGACCATTTCGAGATTCGATGAATTAAATCCATACAGCCCCCCACCAGGACGCGCCATATCAAAATGATATTCTTTGGGTAGAAAAATCCCTTCAGAATTAAGTAAACTCCGCTTAACCCCCGGGAAAAAACTCGTCGCCTCATTAAACACCTGCAATTGCTGATGATTAAGATTGTGATCCGGGTTTGGACTACACGCGAGGTGACTCATAACCACACGCACATCAATTCCCGCAAAATCATCAGGAAAACGCATCTTTTTTAAGAGATCCAGGTGAAACCCTGTACGATTCATACCCGTATCCACATGAATGACCGCAGGTAATTTTTTCCCAACCTGCCGTGCAAACGTTTGCCACAAGCGTAACCCGTGAATATTAATGATGACTGGGGTTAGGTTATACCTGACGAGTAAATCTTCAGTGTGGGGAATGACTCCACTAAATATATATATCGCTGCACCTTCACTAAGGGCTTGGCGCAACTCAATACCTTCATCACAGTTTGCCACAAAAAAATGCCGGCAGCCGACACTGTAGAGTTTACGGGCAACGGCCACTGCACCCACGCCGTACGCATCACACTTTACCACGGCTGCACAAATCTCACCGGTGTAGTGCTGCTTTAATGACTGGTAGTTGTAGGCAATCGCATCAAAATTCACCTCAAGCACCGATAATGTCTGAGAGTTTATGCGTGCAAGTGCCGGTGGAGATTGGCGATACGCATTAATGAGATGCGCATATTGCTCTTTCAAGTGAGAAAAAGGCTGACTTCTAACATTGATAATTTCTGAGACCATCATTATTATTCTGCTTATAACTTATTTTATATATGAGTTTCGTGGAAAAACTAACTCTTTTTCTTTAATTTTTCATACTTTTTCTTTAGATAAAGGGCACACGGTGTAATCAAAAGCGTTAAGGGAGACGCAAAAATGATACCAAACACAATCGCCGTCGACAGCTGAACCCACCACTGACTCGACGGCGCATTAAACGTAATCTCACCCCCCAGAAAATCAATATTAACACGTAACATTATCGGCAATAGCCCGAGTACGGTTGTAATCTGTGTCAGCAAAACAGGACGCAAACGTTGAGCACCCGTAAGTAAGATCGTGTGGCGAAGATCTTTTGATGTTTTATAAAGACTATCAAACGTATCAATAATGAGAATATTATTACTCACAATAATGCCCGCAAGCGCAATCACACCAATATAACAAATCACAACAATCAATGCAAGATAAATTACAAACACCCCTAAAAATACGCCAATGGTGGACATCAATATTGCACTCAATATGAGTCCTGCACTGAAAAAACTATTAAATTGCGTCACAAGCACCAACATCATCACAAAAAGTGCCATTGCAAATGCCCGCATCAAGAACACACCCGTCTCAGCTTGATCCTCTTGATCACCCTTAAAAGCAACCTGCACAACCTTGCTAAAGTTCTGCGCGTTGACCCAGCTACTCAACTCGCGAATTACATCATCAGCAAGAATTCCTGGTTTTAAATCAGCTTCAAACGCCACCGCACGTTTGCCATCAATACGGCGCAGTGTATCAACCTTACGAATGGGTTTTGCGTGAATAAAGTGATAAATAGGAACCATTCCTCGCTGTGTTTTGACGCGCAATCTCTCGAGTTGATCAAGGT
>CAYGTJ010000117.1:0-3872 GCA_964352755.1 uncultured Alphaproteobacteria bacterium | reverse complement strand
AACCCACACGGATAAGCTTCTCGCGATTAAAGAGGCACACAAACGCCCAGCGCTTTCAAGTTTCATGGGGGGTAAAATCCGTGAAGTTTCAGCAAAGCGATATGAACTTGCGTCACAAGCCAAGAAATATGCATTGTCTGGATTTGAGAATCGTGCGGATGATGTGAATCGTGGTGATATTGTGATTTTACCTAATCTGCAAGCAAATACGATCCAGGTTCTTCAGGTTAAGGCTGTTTCCGGATCGGGTGCATCTGGGATTAAACCACAAATTCGCAACCAGCTGATGTCTGGCTTGACGAAGGAAACCCGCGAAGATCTTCAACAATCGTATCTTGGAAACCTCCAAAAGCGTTACAAGGTAGATTACAATAATAAAGCTTTGACAAAACTTGGTCTTAGCACAGGAAAATAATGACAGACGCTACCCCAATCACAGATCTATCATTTGAAGACGCATTTCGTGAATTTGAGTCGATCGTTAGTCGTCTTGAGACCACTGATTCCGTGACCTTAGATGATTCAATCGCGCTTTATGAGCGTGGGGTTGCGCTTCGTAAGCACTGTGAAAAAATCCTTGCTCAGGCAAAGTTACGCATTGATAAAGTCGTTGGTGTAACTGACGATCACGAACCTGTGACGGAATCGTTTGATCACCCTGTTTCTTAATGTTTATTGCCGAAATGAGTTAACACGAAAGCGCTTTTAAAGAGGCGCTTTCATTTATTGGTTTACGTATGATTACTGCACAAAATTTAGATTACTATATCGCTGGTCGAAAGATTATCGATGACGTTAGTTTCCGTCTTGCTGAGAAACAAAAAATCGGGTTGATTGGCCGCAATGGTTCAGGAAAAACCACGCTTATTAAATTAATGCTAGGAAAAATTGAGCTTGATAGCGGTGAGCTATCAATTCCCAAAGATGCAAAAGTGGGCTGGGTGCAACAGCATATTCCTGATACCCAAGAAAGTGTCCTGGGGTATGTGATTGCGTCCGACAAAGAGCGCACTGATTTACTTGCAAAGCTTGATACAACCGAAGACCCCAATGATCTAGCGGATATTTATGATCGCTTGATCCACATCGATGCCTATACAGCAGAGGCACGGGCAGGTGAAATTCTCAAGGGTCTGGGTTTTGACAAAGACATGCAAGAACACCCACTATCCAATTACTCCGGGGGTTGGCGCATGCGTGTGGCACTGGCCGCCGCACTTTTTCAGTCACCAGATTTATTGCTGTTGGATGAGCCAACCAACCATTTGGATTTTGAAACAGCAGCTTGGTTGGAAGTATTTTTGAAAAGTTATCCCCGGGCAATTCTGTTGATTAGCCATGAGCGTGATTTTGTGAATGCTGTGGTTGATGGGATCTTTCACCTTAAACAAGGCCGCTTGAAATATTACAAAGGTGATTATGATACCTTTGAGCATAATTATAAGTCACAACTTGCCGCTGATGCATCCTACAACCGACGGATTGAATCCCAACGGCAACATTTGCAATCATTCGTTGATCGTTTTCGTGCGACCGCTTCAAAGGCGGCGCAAGCCCAATCACGCATCAAGATGATGGAAAAACTCGATCCCGTGCAGTTAACCCCGGAAGATCCCACGGTGAAGTTCAACTTTACGGCGGGCGATACGATTGCACCGCCACTTGTGCGCTATGAAACGGTGTCGTTGGGTTACGATGAAAACGTTGTGCTCGAGCGCTTAAAAGGTGGCATGAACCCCGGTGAGCGCATCGCGTTGTTGGGTGCAAACGGGAATGGTAAATCCACATTCGTGAAGTTTTTAGCTAATAAACTTAAGCCGTTAAAAGGGCACGTGTATATGTCTGATAAGGTGCGCGTGGGATATTTTGATCAGCATCAATATGAGACCCTCGATCAAAAATCAACGCCGTATCAAATCATTCAACGGACAAAGCGTGATATGAACGACACGCAAGTACGAGCACATCTTGGGCGTTTTGGGTTTAATACAGACATGGTATCGCGGGAAATTGGTTCACTTTCCGGTGGGGAAAAGGTTCGTCTGGTCTTTTGCGGTCTGTGCATCCATAGTCCTAATCTTTTGATTCTTGATGAGCCAACAAACCATCTAGATATCGAAATGCGTGATTCGTTAGCGCTTGCGTTGAATGAGTTTACAGGTGCTGTAATTTTGGTTTCTCATGATTCGCATTTGATCAATGCTGTGGCTGATGAACTCTGGGTAGTTGCCAATAAGACGATTACGCCCTTTAAGGGAACGTTGTCACAATACCGCGCGCAAATATAAATACATCTCTCTAATCCCTTTAAAACCATTCCATTCAAGGCATGTCCCATTTTATTCATAGTCACAATGATTTTAATTATTGACAGATTTTTGACAACGTGATCAACTGATAATGGTTGGTACGGAGGTATGAAATGATACTTAATCACACAGCCGTCCAGATCTTTGTAGGAGCTGGGCTGGTAATAATTTCGTTATTTATACACTAGAAATGAATGTGAGAGTCTTGGCGTTACACGCCAAGGTTCTTCGTTTCGTTATCCTGATTATGTGCATGACAAAGCGCTAGCACATTAGTCGGTGCATCCATTTTTTCTGCCATTTCTCGCGCTAAAAACATGAGTTCTGTATGCGCGTCGAGATCAAGTGTGCGAAACGTAATCTCACCACTTTGTTGACGACCGATAATGTCACCCCCTTGGCGTAGTTTGAGATCTTCTTCAGCCAGAATAAACCCATCATGACAATCGCGCATTAATTTCAAGCGCGTGAGCCCGTTGTGGGAAATCGCATCCCCGTAAAGCAGCGTACACGTTGCGGCTTTGTCACTGCGCCCAACACGCCCGCGTAGTTGGTGCAACTGGGCAAGACCAAAGCGTTCGGCGTTTTCGATGATTAAGACATTGGCATCAGGGACATCAACGCCGACTTCGATCACGGATGTTGCCACCAGCACCCGGATCGTCCCGTTTTTAAACTGGGCAAACACGGCGTCTTTTTCCGCAGGTTTCATTCGTCCATGGATGAGCCCCACAGATTCCTTTCCAAGATTTGCGACCAACACATTGAAACGTGTTTCCGCATCTATGGCATTGAGATGCTCACTTTCCTCAATCAAGGGACAGACCCAAAATATTTTCTCACCGTCTGAAATAAGGGTGGGGAGTTTCATCATTATTTCATGAATGCGTGCCCCCGACATCACACGTGTGATAATGTCTTTTCGCCCTGCTGGTTTCGTTTTCAACGCAGAAACAGCCAAGTCACCAAACAGCGTTAGCAACATCGTTCGTGGAATTGGTGTTGCGGACATCATCAGAAGGTCAGGTGTGGGATTGCGTGCAAGCAGTTTTTGGCGTTGCTGCACACCAAAACGATGTTGCTCGTCGATAATGACAATTCCCAAGTTATCGGCAAAGCGGTCGTCGTACAAAAGAGCATGAGTTCCAACCAGCATATTGCGTTCGGGGTTTTCTTGTATGGCGCATAGTGCCAATTCTCTCATAGATTTCGGTGTATTTGTGGTTATGCAATGCACAGTTATACCAAGCCCATTGAACCACTGGGATAGGGTTTTGTGATGCTGTTTGGTCAGGATTTCCGTGGGGGAAAGGATTGCTGCGGATTTGCCATTGGCACGTGCCTGAATCATCGCAGCCGCAGCCACTGCGGTTTTACCACTTCCCACATCACCGTGGAGCAGGCGACGCATGGGGTGAGACCCAGACATATCCTGATGAATTTCGCTGATAGCCGTTGTTTGGCAAGATGTTAACGCGAACGGGAGCTGTGAGAGAAAATCCTGATGATGACTGTGGTTCGTTGGAAAAGAAAAACCCGTTGTGTTTCGTGCCTCCAGGCGAA
>CAYGTJ010000116.1:0-3909 GCA_964352755.1 uncultured Alphaproteobacteria bacterium | reverse complement strand
GGTGTTTATTGGCCCCTCCCCGGAGCACATTAAAATTATGGGGGATAAAGTCACTGCCAAACAAACACTAGAACGTTTTGGTGTCCCGGTTGTTCCTGGTTCCGATGGTGCCATTCATGATGATGAAACCGCAATTGGGTATGCACGCAAAATCGGTTTTCCGATACTTGTGAAGGCCGCCAGTGGTGGTGGTGGAAAAGGCATGCAGGTCGTTCATAGCGAAAAAGACTTGCCCCAGGCACTTCGCATTGCACGTGCAGAGGCCAAGGCAAACTTTGGTGATGATTCTGTGTTTATGGAAAAATACCTGACAAAACCTCGTCACATTGAGGTTCAAGTGCTTGCGGATAACTATGGAAACGTTGTGCATTTAGGTGAACGTGATTGTTCGATACAACGCCGTCATCAAAAAATATGGGAAGAAGCCCCCGGCCCCATGGTCACCGAACGTGAACGCTACAGACTCGGCAAGATTGTGACGCGCGCCGTGCAAAAACTTGGCTATCGCGGTGTTGGCACATTCGAGTTCCTCTATGAAGACGGCCAGTTCTATTTCATTGAAATGAATACACGTATTCAGGTTGAACACCCCATCACGGAAATGATTACGGGCATTGACCTCATTGCCGAACAAATTAAAGCAGCAAGTGGCGAACGCCTGAGTTTCAGCCAATCAGACATCGTTTTCAAGGGGCACGCGATCGAATGTCGCATCAACGCCGAAGATCCTGAAACGTTTATGCCTTCTCCTGGAACCATTGATAAATACCATACACCCGGCGGCATGCATGTGCGCGTTGATAGTCATCTTTACGCGGGCTACAAGGTTCCCCCAACCTACGACAGTCTTGTGGGGAAACTCATCGTTTATGGGAATACACGTAACGAATGCCTTGCTCGCTTGCAACGTGCCTTAGATGAGTTTGTCGTAACAGGCATCAAAACGAACTTGCCTCTGCATAAGCGACTCACCCGCAGCAGCAGTATTAACGACGGCACGTTTGATATTCACTGGCTTGAAAAATACCTGGCAAAGGACGACTAGAGCCCTCGCGTATTGTGCGGTGCTGTGTTGATTTTAAAGTCTTGAATCGGGATAGCCATATCTTGATAGTGTGATTGATCTGATGTCATCCGCTGATGGCTTGTGGTGTTCTGCACTCTTATAGATTCTGGGTGCTCGTGAGTATGTGGGTTCTGCTCTTGCGTCATCAGTACGCACCTTCAGGAAACGAAATGCTGACTTTGTTCCTACAACCTCAACGCATCCTTCAGTATCTGGTTCACTACCTTTCCCACAGGCAACAAACGTGAGTGATTCTGTCACATCGGTAAGAGAGTAGGACATAGTGCGCAAAAAATGGGCGAACACTGTCTCATGCTCCTCAGGGGTCATAGCACTTTTAATCACATATTGACCGACCGGTGAAACGATAGACGCAAGTCGATGTAACATTCGGGGGGCTCCGCTTGCGTCAAGGGTCGCTGTTCGTGTTTCCATCACCACGAGGAATAAATCGTGCGCTGACCACAAATTGGCATCCGCATGAATATGGGCTTCTGCAAATGCGTTTTTCCGCAATACCTCCCACGCCTGATCTTGAAAGCGTACGAGAACATCACCTGTCATACGTATGCACCGGGCAAAATCTAAGGCCGTATCAATTTCATGTTGCGTAGATGCAGATGCCGCTGCCGACGACGACGATCCGTGAGATGGCATAATTAGACTGATCACGATTAATATCAAGTAAGCCATCAAAGTTCGTGTGCGCTTTTCCTTGTTGTTCATAAAAGAGACCTTTCATTTTATCCACATCATGGCACACCCAATTGATACAAAAAGCCGCAATAACTACGTTCTCAGGCATCGAAAACGGCATACAAAAATTAATTACAAAAAAATATCATCGGATTAAGTTTCTAATAACTTTTTCCCCCTAAGAATAGAGTATGTTCAATGGAAGTAAGAAATGTACTTGGCGGGAGTAATTCGTGTTGTTGTTGGTGTCACGTGTTTAGCATGTTCTGCGGGACATTCGTTCTTGTGAAAAACAACATTCCTCAAACATCTCAATCTGTTGCGATTGCACGATCACCCAAAGATGCGTATGATATGTTCATACATTTCATCCTATTTACATGCGGATCTGCTTTATCATTGGAAGTCTTGCGCGCGGTGGCGCAGAACGCCAACTTATTAATCTTGCCCGCCATCTAAGGAAAAATGGGCACACAATTCACGTTATTAGTCTAAAACCACTGGATAGCGAAAACCCCCTGACCCAACAACCTGGAATTGAATACTATTCGCTTAATGCTCGCAATCTGCTGCATATGGTGGTTGGTGTATTTAAGCTTCGACGCTTGATCCACCGAGTACGCCCAGACGTGGTGCATAGTTATCTCCCCATGAGTAACGTGATTGCAGGGATCATGCGGGTGTTTCTGCCCCCACTCAAACTTGTGTGGGGGGTGCGCGATTCGCACGGAACATGGGAAGGATATCGTTTCCATACGAAGATGTTTGCACGGCTAGAGCGCCTCCTTTCACACGTGCCAGATCTTATTATTGCAAACTCACAGGCGGGTTTTGTGAACCTTATGTTTCACACCTATAAAGCGCCCATTGAGGTTATCCGAAATGGCATTGATACGCAGACGTTTTCAACGACACCTGCGCGAAACAAACGCGCGTTTCATAAGGAACTCAATCTGAATGGCACCATTACACTGGTTGGGATGGTAACCCGTGTAAAGCCTGTTAAGGACATTGAGACCTATATCGCGGCCGCCGCGATTGCCTATGCACATAATCCCGCCCTTCGTTTCGTGCTCGTGGGGGATGGGGATGGGGATTACCTGGAACGTCTTCGTAACAAAGTCGCTGCGCACAATCTTGATGATGTGTTTCGATTCTACCAGGCTGTTGATGACCCCGCACGCATATACCGTGCGCTGGATATTCATATGTTAACGTCTGTATCGGAAGGATTTCCAAACACATTGTGCGAAGCCATGGCGTGCGGAACCCCCTGTGTCAGCACACGTGCGGGTGATGCGGAAACGATTGTTAGCCGGCATGGAGAACTGTTTCCCATTGGAAATATAACTGAGGCCGCGGAATCAATCCGTCGCTTAGTAAAACGCATATCAACAAATGAAAAGAAACTCCGCACCCAAAGCCGTGCCCATATTGTTGCGAATTTCTCCTGTAAAAAACTCGCAGAAAATACGCAAAATATGCTACAACGAATCCTATCGCAATAACAATCACCGTGAGGATTTTGTATGTGTGGCATTGCTGGCATCTTTGCACCGAATAAGCTAACAACGGATCGCCTGAAGGACGCACTGTTCATCATGTCCGAGGCCTTATTGCATCGCGGGCCTGATAGTCACGACACCTGGATCGACCCCCAAATTAGCAGCGGATTCGCACATCGCCGCCTGGCCATCGTTGATCTAAGCCCTGCTGGTGCCCAACCCATGCATTCACATTGTGGGCGCTTCGTCATTTGTTACAACGGGGAAATGTACGCAACCGTCCCCCTTCGCAACGAACTTGAAGCAAGCGGCCACACATTTTCAGGGCATTCCGACACCGAGGTTATCATTCAAGCCATCACCCAGTGGGGGGTGGAAAAGACACTTCCCAAACTTGTGGGTGAGTTTGCCTTTGCCGTTTGGGATAAAAAAGATAAAAAACTCACGCTCGTTCGAGATCGACTTGGTGTAAAACCTCTGTACTGGAGCTATCAAAAAGATATCTTTGGGTTCTCATCTGAACTTCACGCGCTCATGCGTTCCGGATTCTACGAGGCAAACATTGATCCAGAAGCCTTAAATGCCTACCTCAAGCTGGGTTATGTGCCAGAACCGCTTTCGATTTATCGCAATATTCATAAG
>CAYGTJ010000115.1:0-3930 GCA_964352755.1 uncultured Alphaproteobacteria bacterium | reverse complement strand
GAGACATTAACGTGCGAATTTCTTGACAAGGGAATCAAGGTTGCGGGTGTCGCACATAATTCGCGCATGATGGTTTCCCGGGTTGATTTCGAACCTGCACTGGAAAGTCTTTTCATTGAACGCCTAAAGTTGAATGTTTTACACACAAACGCAAATCAAACGTTTACAATGCAGCAGTTCCGTTTGCGACGCCGTTCTGCGACATCTTCTGCGTCTGAGATACATTTTTATATGGAAAAACTCTCGTTCAGTGGAAATGCAAACCCTGACATTGATCGCATTGAGGGGCGTTTTATTCATCCACACTCCCATGATATAAAAGATTTACTCACACGTGAGGTTCACATACCTGAGCTTGCTATTATCTGGCATGAGGCCAAACTGCGCGCCCGCGCCAAGTTAATGCGCGATAAAGATGGAAACTCAAATCTTTATGCAAAGATATCAGTTGCTGAACTCGCAAACGCTCTTGAAAATATCAAGAATCATCCAAACGTTGATCCGAACATCGTCAATGCCTGGGCGACAGCGATTAACGTACTTTCGATTGCGCTGCCAGCAAAGCATGTAGAGTTTGTGGTGAACGCCAACGGCGTACATCTCAACAACAAACGCCTATTTGCATTTACGCATGCAAACACCCAAGCGAAATCTCTGGCTAAATGAGCAAAACCCCGCATAATACCCAACTTTTAGGGGTGGCATTAATGGCGTTTTTGTGGACGATGTCCTCATTGATGGTTTTTTCAGTCCTACCGATTTTTCTGCGCGATGAACTCGGCGCAAGTTTTCGCCAAATTGGTGCTCTTGAGGGTATTGCGAGTTTTGTTGCGTTTTTCACCAAGTTTTTATCAGGAATAATCTCAGATATTTTTCGCTCACGTATTGGCTTATTGGCAGTCGGTTCCGCGCTTACGTCCCTTAGCAAACTACTCTTTGCTTCAGCCGCTGGAATTACAACGGTTTTTGCCGCACGATTCGTTGATCGCCTTAGTAAAGGTATCCGCGCTGCCCCCGCAGATGCCATCATCGCAGATCTTTCCACACCCGAGATTCGCGCCCAAAGTTACGGCATGCGCCAGTCACTGATGACGCTGGGCGCTGTCGTTGGAGGTTTGTTTGCCTCGTACCTCTTGAGTCAGAACATTTCTGCGCGAATGATTTTTGGATTTTCGGCGATCCCTGCTGCTCTTTCATTGATAATACTTTTTACGATGGTGCGCGAACCAGCGAAAACAAAACCTAAGTCACCTGAACCCGTTAAAAAGTTTAAGTTTTCCGAACTATTTCATATGCCAATGCAGTACTGGTATTTGTTAGCAATTTTTAACATCCTTATGTTTGCACGATTCAGCGAGAGTTTTGTCATTTATCGCGCGCTGCACGTGGGGTGGTCATCAGGAAAAATTCCTTTTGTCTTGCTCGTAATCAATATCATTCATGCGGCCTGTGCCTACCCCGCGGGAATGCTTGCCGACATTGTTGGAAAACTTCGGATTGCAACGTATGGCCTTGGTGTTCTTGTTATTGCAAATCTGTTTATCATTTTTTCAGATTCTGTAACGACTATTCTTCCGGGGATTATCCTAATTGGTGTGGAAATGGCCATGACTCATAGTATGCTTAAAGCAACAGCATCAAGTCTCATGCCAAAAAATGCCCGGGGAACTGGTTTTTCCTTGCTTGCTTTATCCACAGGGCTCACGCTATCAGCCAGCAATTATGCCGCAGGATCACTTGCACATACGTACGGCGAACATGCTCCCTTTATTATGGGGTGTGCAGCCGCGGGTATAGGAATGTTAGGTTTCATGGGATTAATGCGAACGCATAAGTCCTGATTTGTATGATAAAGGCTTGATTCTTATCAAGGGTTTGTTAAAAATGAATAATTAACCTATCCGGAGCTTTCTATCTTATGACCACATCAATAAATGTCGAAAAACTCGATCACGCTGGCAATCTTCCGCTACCTGCCTATGCAACGGCGCAAAGTGCTGGCATGGATTTGCTTGCAGCGATTGATGAACCGATCACAATTGAACCAGGGAAAGCTAGCATTATTCCAACAGGTCTTCGCATGATTATTCCTGAAGGCCATGAGGGTCAAGTTCGCTCGCGTTCGGGTCTTGCCGCGCGTAATGGTGTGGCTGTTCTCAATAGTCCTGGCACCATTGATGCGGATTATCGCGGTGAGGTTAAGGTCATTCTAATCAATCATGGGGAATCACCATTTGTCGTTGAACGAGGAATGCGAATTGCCCAATATATTGTGGCGCCCTGCACGCATATTTCCTGGAATGAAGTGAATACACTGGATGATGAAACCGATCGCGGCGATGGTGGTTTTGGCTCAACAGGCCTCAAAGCCGCAAGCTAACACGTGGAATCTCAAGCATCACAGAATAAAGAAATGCCCGATAAGCCGTTGATTTTAATTGATGGCTCAGGCTTTATTTTTCGGGCATTTTACGCCTTGCCTCCCATGTCTCGACCAGATGGGACACCGGTAAACGCTGTGTATGGCTTTACGAATATGTTGCTTCGTATTTTGCTTGATAACAAAGACACGGATATCGGTGTTATCTTTGATGCGAAGCGAAAAAATTTCCGCCACGAAATATATCCCGATTATAAAGGGCATCGCCCAGATCCACCGGAGGAATTAATCCCTCAGTTCGCCCTCATTCATGAGGCATGCCGCGCCCTGAATGCAAAAGAAATCCGTATTGAGGGATTTGAGGCCGACGACATCATTGCGACCTTTGCCCGAATAGCCGCAGAAAAAGGGCGTAAGACCCTTATCATTAGTGGTGATAAGGACTTGATGCAGCTTGTCCGTGATGGGGTTGAATTGTTTGACCCGATGAAAAATAAAAAGATTGATGCCGATGCGGTCTTTGCTAAATTCGGCGTTCACCCAGATAAAGTTATTGATGTTCAGGCACTGTGCGGAGATTCGTCCGATAACATCCCAGGGGTTCCGGGCATCGGGCCCAAAACTGCGTCTGAACTAATCACGATGTTTGGGACATTAGAGGCGCTCCTTGAAAACACCAATCAGATTAAGCAACCAAAACGTCGACAAACACTTGCGGATAATCACGACAAAGCATTGATGTCTAAGCAATTGGTGACACTGCGTGATGATGTTCCAGTCACTGATGGTTTGGATGATTTTGGATGGACACCGCCAGATCCGACGAAATTAACTGATTTTCTCAATACGAATGGCTTGAAATCACTGATAAAACGTTTGGAAAATGAAGGCTGGCTAAGCCAAGGAAATACATCCCACACCCCCGATGTAGTGCCTGAAAAACAGTCAAAACCAGATGTTTCCTATACATTGATTCGTACACCTGAGGAACTACGCGCCTTGGTCGAGACGATTTATGCGCATGGAACTGTTGCTGTTGATACAGAAACAACGTCGCTTGATGCGATGACCGCTGATTTACTGGGGCTATCGTTTGCCGTAACACCCCATCGCGCCTACTATGTCAGTGTTTACAAAAAAACCGTTCATGACACCATTCCAAATGCGCCAGCACCTCACGGTGATTTGTTTAGCCCCCAGCCGCCTCTCAATCACTCCTTAGAACATTCCTCCGAACAGGGCATTCCCCTTCAAGAAGCGCTCAGCATACTTTCAGAAATGCTTGGGGATTCGAGCATCACCAAGGTTGGCCAGAACATTAAATATGACTGGATGGTGCTTCGCCAACACGGCGTCGAACTGCGAAACGTGCATGATACGATGTTGATGTCTTACGTGCTCAACGGGGGGAAACATCCACATAATATGGATGAGTTGGCGAAACAATATCTCGACACACCAACGCAATCGTTTAAAGAACTTCTTTCGGGGACTAAGGGGGCAAAAACCCTTGCGGATGTGCCCCTTGATCAGGTGACACATTATGCCTG
>CAYGTJ010000114.1:0-4068 GCA_964352755.1 uncultured Alphaproteobacteria bacterium | reverse complement strand
CTAAACACCCACATAAACATAGGTATGCCTCTTCTTCTGGTGAGATAATTTCAAGTGTTAAGCCGTACGCGTTGTGTACTCTTTCTTTAAGCTCCTCACCATTAATCGCCACCCGACAGGCCTCAGTTGCAACCGCCCGCACATAATCTGGGGCAAAGGTTTGATAGCGCTTCTGGCACTCGCCGATAGCCTTTAACGTTCGCTCAATAGCACTGGCATCAAACACATTTGATGTCCCAAGTTCCGTGCCCAAACGCGTGGCCGATGAATATCGATGTTGTGTTTTCCACGTCCCGTTTTCAAGTGATTTCACTGATAGTCGGCACGTGTTCGAGCCAAGATCAATGGCTGCAAATGTTAATGTTCTCCCCATACGGCGAACCCTCCCCTCATCTAGTAGTAAAGCAAATTTTACGAAAGGGGAAAATAAATTCTTGCAATATGTCTCTCGCTAAAGAGAAACCCCGCGGCTGCGTGCACGGCTTAGTATGACTGCGGCGTAGATCGCAAACAGACAAACACTGGGAAGAAACACGAATAAGTGCAACTTATAATCAACGGATATGAGAATAAACCCAGCAACAATCTGATGAGCAATAGCAATGTAGTAAGCCACCGCAATTTGAAGGTGAGAAAACCCCATCTTATTTAGAATATGAAAAATATAATCACGATGGGAGCCATATATCTTACGTCCGTTTATGATGCGCCGCATGAATGTATTGAGAACATCATAAATACATGGCCACAACAAGAGGGGCACAGCTAATAACGGCACCTCTCCCCCCGTTGAAGACGGCATTAATAGAGCAAGCCCACTAATAAAAAACCCGAGCATCTGACTGCCCGCATCCCCCATAAAAACCCGAGCGCGGGGGAAATTGAGCAGATAGAATCCTGAAATACACCCAATGAGCACAAACAAAATCGGGGCGTATACATACGATTCAGCACCAAGCAATCCTAACAATCCAAAGAGCACCATTAGCGCCACACCCGATGCCAACCCATTTAGTCCATCAATAAAATTAAATCCATTGGTACTTCCAACCAACCACAACACCCCAAGAACACTGCGGATGCCATCCGTTTCCACAAGACCCACACCTGGAATATACAAACTATCCATAAATGAAAGTGGATTATTCATGATAAAAAATGATGCCATCGCAATTTGAAAGAGCAACCTCGTACGCCAACTCAGACTATAGCAATCATCCAGCCACCCCATCAAACAGATGGCCGCACTCAAAATCGTCAGTTCTATCAATTTATTGAGCTCAGGGATACCAATCGCATGAATCCGAATCTCATTTGCCCCCACGAGAAAGACCCAGAGCCCCACCAGCATTCCGATTAAAATCGCAACTCCCCCGCCCAGTGGTATCGGCACCGCATGGGAAGAACGTTTGACAGGATATGCATAAACACCGACTCGAGGAATCACCATGCACACAGCAACTGAAACAACAAATGCCGCAACAAATGTTACAAGACTAAGCATGCAGTAAACGGCTGGGTTCATCATATAAGCAAACGTGAGACCAATTAATATCATCGCAATCGTTGCAATAAAATTCTCACGTGGCGGAAATATACGCACTACATACCCCTGTTTTGCGTGGCTGGGAGACCAGGATTCGAACCCGAGCTGCTCGGACCAGAACCGAGAGTTCTACCGCTAAACTATCTCCCACTATGGATGTTTTTTTATCAGTTCTTGAACATTTTGCAATTAAAAATTACACCCGAGGAATATATTCCAAAATATCACCGGGCTGACACGCAAGTATTCGGCAGAGTTCACACAGGGTTGAAAACCGTATTGCGCGTGCTTTGCCAGTTTTAAGGATAGACATATTTGCGGCCGTTATGCCCACACTCTGTGCCAAATCTTGAAGTTTCATTTTCCGCTTAACAAGCAAGAGATCAAGATTAACCTGAATACGATCATCCATTAAATCACCATTTCCTGTTCTTGCTTAATCTTCAGTGCCTCAGACATAACATAAAAAACCGCCAAGGCAATGAGTCCGCACATAAGTTTTTCTATATTGGGTGTACCAAATGAAACCCTCATCACGCGCGCGCCTTCTCCACGTGCCCACGTATGAACGATTGAATTTAACACTTCCATGAGGGGGTGAACAAAAATTGCATCAAGGATAAATAACTTACTAATCAAACGGCACCCGTTCATATTTTTATGAATGAAAACGTTGTTCATTTTAAAATTGTGAAAGATTTGTATAAGCGTATAAATCCCCACGAGCATTGGTAAATTCTGAGCAAGAGATAAAACAACGCTCAGAACACGCGTCACGGGCGTCAACGCCACAACATAATCATGATCTTGTCGCAGTAAGCCCTCAGTATAGCCCAAAGAAATACAACTTCCCTCTGATAACCTAAGGCTATGCACCTCACCAAAAGCATATACAGATACACTAAAAATAACTTTTGCGATTAATACCGCCCAGAGCATTCCTATCATCCAGCTGCTGAGGGTTTTTATTTTATTCATGACTAATTTCTCAATTGAACCAGTGCTATCTCTAATATAAAATATATTGTTTTGCAATTTATTTTTTCTGTTTTACAGATATTTTTATCTGAAATGCAGAAAAACCTGGCACATAGAAAAAGGATTTATTTACGCAGAGGCCATACTTGCGTACACTATAAATGGATGCGTGTGGAGGTCGATGTAGGGAGATGCGACCGTGACTGAAGGCATGCCGAAACGGCCTTTCGTTTTTGTAAGACACGGTGAAACATCATGGAATGCAGAGAATCGCATCATTGGTCAAAAAGACATCCCCTTAAACTCCGCCGGTATCGCCCAAGCTTACAAGGCAGGGCGCTTGTTACAAAACACATCCATTAACAGAATTGTGCACAGCTCTCTCTTGCGATGTATGAGCACCGCATCGATTATAACGGCATATGTTTCAGCACAAACCTTTGGCCATGAAAACCTTCGCGAAGCCAATATGGGTGACTTTCAAGGGCAGCTAAAAACACCTGACTGTTGCTATGCAAAATGGGCACAGACCCCCCCTCCACATGCAGAAACATTCAAAACCTTTCACGACAGAGTTATACGCGCAATGACATCCGTTCTGACAGATGCAGGAAAAACACTGGTCGTATCCCACGGCGGCGTATTTCATGTTCTTCAAAAATTCCTGAAACTCCCTCAATTTTACTTGCCCTTTGCGACTCCTATATTGATTCATCCGTGTCCAAACTCCCAAGCCTGGACATTTAAAGTCATTAGTGATCCCTTTATTGATCGGGCTGACGCGCCGCTTTCCTCTGATTCACTTCAAAATACATCCAGATTCATATTGTAAGTGCTGAAATAATCTTTTCAGACATTGAATCAAAGTCATACAGATTTCATTTATTCCGATGCTCGTTTTTCAATTCTTGGAGATCAGAAAAACCCCCCCAAAAAATTCAGGCACAAGGAAATACGCCCCATCAAACTGCGGCAACAACGTTAAGCACTGCTATAATGGCACACACAAAATTGCACTGAGGCAACACGTTAACACCCCCTCCTGTCCTCAATAATAGGCGATGATTTAATACCGTTGGGGGAGTTTCCGGTCTTCCGCTAAGTCGCTGAATTTTGTTAAGGGGCCTTCGTAGTGGAGCTTAACAATACCAATTGGACCGTGACGTTGCTTGGCAATGACGACTTCGGCCATTTTCGCAACAGTGTCCATGCGTAACTGCCACTCTTTATGCTTTTCAGTTCCTTCGGGCGGTTCTTTACGTGATTCATAATATTCCTCACGATATACAAACATCACGACATCGGCATCTTGCTCAATCGAACCAGATTCACGCAAATCTGACAATTGCGGACGTTTGTCGTCGCGCTGTTCTACCGCACGGGAAAGCTGAGAAAGCGCCACAACAGGAACACTGAGTTCCTTTGCGACAGCCTTAAGACCGCGTGTGATTTCTGAGAGTTCCTGCACACGATTGCCATCCTTGCCGCGTGCAGATCCGCTCAACAACTGAAGATAGTCAATCACGATCATACCAATATTATGC
>CAYGTJ010000113.1:0-4072 GCA_964352755.1 uncultured Alphaproteobacteria bacterium | reverse complement strand
GTGTAGGACGGGCTGATGATGGTGATGCAGCCGCAGAAGATGATGAACTGCGGCGTTTCATGAATCCAGGCGTTTTAAGACCCCACCCACGACGTGCAGGTTTTGCTGAGGTGCGGGATGTCGTTGCTCTTTGTGGTGCTTTTGTTGCATCTTTGCGTTTAAAACGATCCATAAATGCGGCATCTACTGGGGATACAGACCCGAGTGTGAAAGATAATGTAAGTACGGTCAATAGTGTTTTCTTCATGATTGATCCATTTGTTTTATATTTAACTAATATAATGATATCAAATAAAGGCTAAATTTTTATTAATAGACTTTGTTTTTCATTATTATTATAAAAAATTGACAGATTAATACCTATGTGCCTTCGCCACATGCAGTTATCTGCTGAGGTGAGAGTTTGCGGCCAATTGTCTGTCTAAATATGACTGTGTGGTTGCGTTTTTTCGGGCAATTTTTGCGTTAAGCTGGATTAAACGATCTGCGTAGGCTTGGGTTGCTTCGCGTAAGACTTCGGCTTCGGTGACTTTGTGTGTTTTTACCAATGACCAGAGGAATTGACTGATGTCTGCAGGGTCACACGTGCGAACTGCTTGGGCGAGTTCTTTTGCTTGAGGTTTGAAAAATCGTCGTTGATATCTCTCAGAATACCGGCGGCGGCAATGGCCTAAGGTGCGTCGGTCTGCTTTGTCTATGCTTGGGTACCGTTCTGACCACGCAACAAGTAGCGTTAATGAACTGCCCGCAAGAGGGGGAATAGGATAAGGAAGACGTAGTCGTAGTTTTAGTATGACTCCGTTATCAGCAATCACGTCGTTGATTTCTGTATCAAATTTGCGTTCAGGAACGGCTATTGAGGCCTGCATTTTAGCAGGAGATCCCGCACGTGTTGCAACACGTGATGCATGAGCCGCCAGGCGGCGTTCACGAAAATTCGTGATGCTGTTCCCCATACGTGTAAAGGGATTTCGCGATTTTGCGTTGGATTGCGGGGCTGCATGTGCGTGATTTCTGGGGGTTCGTCGAAAGCGATCGCCAAAATCACCATTCACGTGGGAAATCAAGGTGAATGCGAAACAAAAAGTAAACGTAAGAGCTGTTAGAAATGATTTTCTCATGATTAATTTATTTTGGTATAAATGAATCAAATGATAATCACAAAAAAGCTAATTTCTTATTAAGGATGTAGGTGTTTTATTTTAATGCGAGGGTGGTGACGGGGGGAAGGTTTGCAAAAAAATCTGTCCATTCTTTTGACGTGGTCATGGCCGTTACGAGTGCATGTGTGCGGGGATCAAAAATATGAACCCCCTTAAATATACGTCCACTTAATTCTGTATAGCGCGTGTTTGGGGTTGGCATTGAGCCATATACAGTCACAGGCTCAACAGTGATATCAAGTCCTACTGCCGACCCTGCATTCACACCAAGAACGACAGTTTTGGGTTCTTTACAGGGAATTATTGCACAATAGGTATGTCCGTGAAACGGAAAGGGAACGGAAACAATCGCATAATCAGGTATGCCGCTTTTATCAGTTTGTACCTCAATGCTTAGCTCAGGGATATCATAACGTGCGCGCGTGGTCACCCTGACAGCAAGCCGTGAAGGAACCGTTAATCGCAGGGCAGGTAAGGCGTTTTCAGCCTCAGGAAAGGTTGCGCTCGCCTTGCAGGGAATCACCAGGCAGGGAATAACTAGGCAGGGAATCACCAGGAAAAAAAAGAATATAAAGATGTATTTATTGAGCGACAAAATAGTTTTTTGTAAATTAAAGAGTCTGAAAAATTACATCATTTTTCCCAATCTTCAAGCCATATTAAAGAATTCTATTATTATTTTTTAGCTCACTGTTGCAGATAAAGAGCATCCACAGATGAAGAACGGGTAGGTTGTTCTATTTAATCGTATTAACACCATTTCCGTCGTCAAAGTCACTAAAGTCTTTTGTTGGTTTTTTGCGAGGTTTATTTTTTCGTCGTTTTACTGCTTTATCGTGATTTTCGGTATAGGATTCAGCGGCCGCCTCAGCAGATACAGGTGATGTCGGTATCGTTGGGGAATCGTTTTGAGGTGAAAAACCAGTTTCATCATTGAGATACACACGTCGCATGAAAAAGAGCGCCATTAATGCCGCAACCACAATAAAATAGAAAAACAATCCATTTCTGCCGTACTGTCCCATTCCTGCAGCGGCAACAAATGGCCCCAATACGCACCCTAACCCATACGCGAGCAGGAGACCCTGGGTTGCCTCAACAAGCATCTTACGATCCATCTGCGCGCACGTATGATTGATACTAATCGGATAAAGCGTAAACGTCATACCACCAAGTAAAGCAAACAAAATCGGGAGCTTTATTTCAAGAGTTACCGGAACCACAATAATAGTGGCACTTATTGCGCAAACACCTGCACACAAAAAATAGAGAACACGACGCTTATCAATCAAATCAGCAAGATATGATACCGGCCATTGGAGAATCATTGCCCCTCCAATTGTTGCAAACATACCGTTGGCAAGCTCAAACTCAGTGTAGTTTGAATCTTTAAAGTATAGGGGCATCATCGCAAAAATCGCGCTATTAATAGCGCCTGCACCAAAACACCCAATAACCCCAGAGGGCGAGGCTGCGTAGAGCTTATTAATGGTCAACGCTTGGGGTTCATGCACCGCGGGGGATGCAAGACGCGTGACTGTAAGCGGTACAATGGAAAATGAGGTAAGAAGACTTGCCATGCAAAATTGGTTCAGCGAATTCAACGGGAATAATTTTATAAGAAGGTTACCAAAGGCTTGGGCGGCAAACACGGCAATCATGTAAATAGCTAAAAACATACTGCGCCGATCGCTTGGCGCCGCATCAAGAAACCAGCTTTCAATGACGATATAGATCCCGCCTAAACAAAACCCAACGAGTATACGAAGCGGCACCCACGTGACAGGTGAGATAAAGAGCCCCGAACAAAGAATCACACCCGCAATTGTCCCGGCGCATGCCGTATATGCGCGGATGTGCCCCACACGCTTAATGAAATGAGACATCGTGAACGTTCCGGCAATCATGCCGGCATACAGGGCTGATCCGGCAAGACCAATCACCCATTCAGGCGCCCCAATATTACGTAGGCTTAAGGGTACCAATGTGCTGTAAAGGCCAACACCCAGCATCACCAGTAGAATACTGGCGAGCGGTGATGAGATAGCCGTGACAAAATGAATCATACGCGCGCGACAAAATAAGTTAGTTCCAGACTATTCCGTCATAGCTTAACAGTTCGTTAAGACATACGAAATCATTCAAACGAAGTTACGAATTGCACATCGTTGTTGTACCTTTGCCACGCTCATGGCATGCGAGTCAGGCTCACGGCATACGAGAGAGGAAGACCGGGGTGTACTATTTTTTGTGACGGCGATTTCCGAAGTTTCCAAACAGCCCTTGGATAACACTGCTGCGATGGCCGCTGGTTTTTGTGGAAACAGGAACCGGAATTACCTCTGGAATTGTGTCATTGGTATCGGTCGCAATTTTTGTAAGTGTTCCCGATTTGTTGAATGTTAAACGCACTGTTTTGAACATTACTGTTTCCGGGTGAAAGAATCCCCGGCGGGTGGTGTGTTGATACGCATACAACCACTCATTTGGCCGGAAGCGATCAGTAATCGTTGGTGATCCAAGAATTGCACGTACACTCTCGATATCGTCTTTGTTGGGTTTAATACGAGATAATTCGTCTGATTCAACGAGATTTCCCCGATGTTCATTCGTAAGTGCACAGCCCGAAACACAAAAAATTAACAATAATGACAAAAGCAAACGTGGGTGCATGAAAAAATAAACATAAATATGACGCTATAGTGCCCCTGTATGGGGACAAATGTCAATTACATCTCAGGCTTTATCGTAAAAAAAAGTCATACCAATCAAATGTTGAGACTGTTAGAAACGCAATGGTTAGGGTGCTGTTTTATACTTGTATATTCAGATTTAGTTGATAAAATTTACAAAAATGTGGATTAATAAATGAACAATATTTTGAAAATTATTTCTACAGTGACTTTCGT
>CAYGTJ010000112.1:0-4224 GCA_964352755.1 uncultured Alphaproteobacteria bacterium | reverse complement strand
CTCTAAGTATTTGCGTCCATGAACGCCCGAAAGTCAACTGTAGAATTTTTATATCATCTGAGGAAAAAGTACCTTCAGGAAGACCTAATTCTTTACTTAACTCCTCATGTTGTAAATGTTTAAAAGAAACTCTCTCTATGTCATCATCACCGGCTGCACTTGCTGCTGCTGCGGCAGTAGAGTCATCAGTTGAGATGGCTGCCGCGCATGATGCCGCCGCCGCGCATGATGCAGCAGCAGCCTCATCAGAGGCCGCAGCAGCAGCCTCATCAGATGCGTGGAGGAGGGTCAGTGAGGTTGTGAATGCTAAAACAGTTGCCAGAATAAGTTTGTTATGCATTATTAAGTACGAATTTATATATTACATACATAACATCAAATATTTGAAAATCAATACTTATATTAATTATTTGAACTCTTATTCTGCAGCACCAGCACTTGCCTCACCATCATCTACGAAATCTTTGGGTGTGAAGCCACCAACATGGGGATTGCGGAGGTTCTCACCCAAGCGATCAAGTGTTTGTGTTGGTGTTTGATCATAACTTGCGTGGGGAAGATGAGTTAAGAATGAGCCACCCCCAGGAATAGGCACGTGCACCAGTGATCCACCGTTTCCTCGGACTGTTTCGCCCAGGGCGGCCGCGAGGCGTTTCAAATGCCCAACGTAGTGTCTGGGTGATAAGTGTAGGCTACCAATTCCCTCGCCACGAACGAGCTGTGCAAAAAAGGCACGGGAATCAGCAGGCAAGAGAGCGATGGCAGCTCGCCGGGCAGGGGTTGTTTCCCTTGCACAAACTGAGGCACTCGTTTTAGCTTCCGCGGCACTTTCATCAGATGTAGCACTTGCAGAACTTGCCGCAGCAGCAGCTGTTTCAGGTTCACGCCCGCGTCCGTCTGCGAGTTCACGCCCGCGTGCACGCAGGGCTGTTAATTCTGCACTTTCCGTTGCGTCGTGTTCTGCATGTGCTGCAAGTCCTAACATATCCTCAATACGGCGTTGGGCGGCACTTGTTGTTGCGGCTGCATATCGATCAGCTGCTATGGCGCGCGCTTCTTCAGGTGTGGTTGTTGATGCAGTCGCAGTAATTGCTTTTTTCGTGCCAGGTCTTGCTTTCTTTTTGACAACTTTTCCACGATAAAACTTAACATTTTGAGCAGCTTTGAGTCCTGGCGTTGCATTGGCTATATGTTCTCGAAGGCCCCCAGAGCCACCGAAGCCTCCAAAGCTAGGAGATGGATCTGCAACGGGAAATAATAGTTCATTTTCGTCAGTTTCCGCAGGAACTAGACACGGGAATATCCACATAGGTAAGGCTGTGCGATCCGTTGAGATCTTCACCGAACCCCATGGTTCTGGTGCGTCTGCTTTGCAAAGAAATACACCGGGTGTTCCTTGTGCTTTGACTGTAACTCCTTTCACTGCTTTTGATGTTATGTCGGCAATAATGCCTGTAGGTTGCATTAATCTAGAAGTCTTTTTTCCTTTAGCCGTGCGGGGAAAAACTTTCATTCTGTCCCCTAGTGGCTTGGGCGTGCCTGCTCTAAAATTAACGCCCCACATTCCCTCGATCCTCTCAGCCATGGGGCTCACGTTACATGTCCACTGGAGAGCTTCACGCATAATATAGCTCAACTGTCTAAGGTCTACTATGCGCGCGCAGACGGTAAAGCGTGATCCGGCAAACATTTTTTCAGCGCGTGTGCAGGCTATGCTGGAACTGTGTACACACATCAGAATTTCATGAACGAAACTTCTTACCCGGTCATCGGGAATGCAGCTGAAGTTAGTTCCGGAAGAAAATTCTTGTGAGAGCTCTGCAACCGACATAGAGCGTATCGTGGCTTCAGCCAGTGGCTGTAGGATTGCGTGTGATCGTGATACACACTGTGCAAGGACGTCTGAGGTGGATGAATCGCCCGGAGAAAACGTGAGCAAGGGGTTGCGCAAAAAATCACTCACTTGTTTAGACGTAAATGTGCCTTTTTTCTCTTTGCTGTAGAGGAGTTCTGCGATGCGATAGGAAAGCTCATGCCGAGCCAAGTGCACAAGATTCAGCTCTTGCAATATATCAAAAGAAGCCTGTGAATATAACCTCGCTTGTGAGCCTAACCTACCTATAACGCTATGAAATGAGGTGTCGTTGTGAAGGCCGAGAGTGCGTTTTGCCATTGTCACGTTTGCTTCTATATCTGGGGCTTTTCCCCAGCTACCATTAACTGTTATACCAAGTGCATAAATTTTCCAAATTGACACGAGGCCTTCTTGGATGTGACCTGCAGAAATGCGAGATTTAGCGGCGCTTATGGCGCTTTGTTCTTCACTGGAAAAGCCAAGTTTACGGGCGACAACATCAGCAAATGCACCCTTCTCTAACTGAAGGAGTTGACCGGCAAAAGTCAGATGCTCATACGGTCCAAACCCTGCCCGTGGACGAGCGGGGATTTTCCCCTCGCGGGTAAGTGTGTTGCAAAGGTGTTCCATCGATAATTCATCCCAATGGTCTTGTATAGACTTGACACTGGCTTTAGGTCTTGCATCATCTGTCATTGCGGGAGAGGCCATAAAGGCTGTAATTAACGTAGATAGAAAAAAGAGAAATGGTAATGTTTTTTTATTATTCATTATTAACTATTATTTATTTTATAAGATATGTATTTGTTAAAAAACAAAAAGTCAATCAGTTCTGTCAATCTTTTTCTATTTATTGCGTATTTTCTGACATAATTATAGTAAAGTAAGACTATTATAAGCATATATTTGTGAACTTACTGTGCGGGGGGTAGGGCTGGCATCAAACAGAACCGTGGGATAAAGTAAATAATCTATAGTTTAACTTAATGGTAAGGGTGTCTCAATGTCTGGTTACTATCTTTCTTCTGATAATCTAATTCGTGTGTTTTTACTAACTGTTGCTATTTATGGATCATATGGTGAGTTGTGCGCGTCATCACGTGTCACGCATGCCGCTGTGCGAGCAACAGCACGATCGGCCGCGGTGGTTGTTCGAGCCCCGGCGCTTTCCTCGGTGACAGGTGCGCGTGAAGTGTCGTTTGATGCTGCGACGGGGGAATCATCCTCTCGGGTAATGAGTGCAACCTCACATGCTGAACCGGTTGAAGAAGATTGGATTACGGACTTTGTCAAAAGGTTGGAGAGACAACGCACAAATTGTATACCCACAGTTTCCAAGAACCATTACGAAGAAATAGCCAGAGTGATGAATCAATTGGCCAATCAGATGCAGATTGTTGAAATTTATGAGAGGGGGTATCCAGACCGGAGTGTCATTTCAAACAGCAAACTTACCACGTTTATTTCTCGGTCATTTATCTCTGACCGACCAGGTATGGAAAGCTGGTTTAACAATAATGTGCGCTTTCAAGAGTTGCTGCAATTAAACAAAGAAACGGGCGAATCGTTTGCCCCTAACGTGCAGAAGTCCCTTGATCAATTTTCGGAAGATGTACTCGCGTTTCGACATAAGATATTTCCCCGATCCAAGCATCGTTTGCGCGATGATCACGATGAAGCCCCACGTCGGTAGCTCCTTAAATAAAGGCGAGCGCGTATTATTTTATATCTTGGGATTGTTTCAGCCAAAGCTTGGCATATGCCCCCTTTTTGCTCAGAAGTTGGCGATGGGTTCCCGACTCTATGATCGTGCCTTTATCGAGAACAATAATGTTATCAGCATGCACAATCGTTGAGAGGCGATGAGCAATCATGATGGATGTGCGGGTCTTGCTGATCTTAATTAGATTGTCTTGGATTTCTTTTTCTGTTTGGCTGTCAAGGGCAGATGTTGCCTCATCTAGAATCAAAATAGGGGCGTTTTTAAGGATCGTCCGGGCAATGGCCACCCGTTGTTTCTCACCACCGGAAAGCTTAAGTCCGCGTTCGCCAACAATGGTGTCGTAACCATCGGGAAGTTTTTTGATAAACGTATGCAGTTCTGCTTCTTTTGTGGCGGCCTCAATCTGTGCACGGGTGGCGGATGGGTTGCCGTAACCAATGTTGTAGTAGAGAGATTTGTTAAACAAAACAGTATCTTGGGGAACGATCGCAATTTGCCTGCGCACGGAATCCTGAGTATAGGTGCGCACATCCGTGCCATCTATTTCCACTGCCCCTGATGTTGGCTCATAAAAACGATAGAGCAAGCGCACAAGTGTTGATTTTCCCCCGCCGCTAAATCCAACGATGGCAACGGTTTGGCGGGG
>CAYGTJ010000111.1:0-4265 GCA_964352755.1 uncultured Alphaproteobacteria bacterium | reverse complement strand
ATAAGTGCAACCAAGCACTTAACCCAATTGGCGTCAGCTCGTGAGAATATCCAAACATATCGTCTTTACTACTTGTGGGAAGTGCAGGAATAGGTGGTGCCTCGGGGGGTGGTATCCCTCTTATTCTACGCACAATCTTTCCTAAAAAACCTTCTTCATGTATGGGAACATCTGGCACAAGTCCAGGAAGGTTTTTTATGCGTTTGTAATCGCTAAGCGCTGAATTGTCCGCCCGATCTAAGGCTTTGTTTTCTCTATAACTACAAGGGAAATCGTATGATTGATCAATATCAAATATAATTCCAGGTGAGGTTGAGCCAATTGCACGAGAATATTCAAGATCTTTTTTGATTTGTACTTTTAAAAAAGTACTGAGTCTGCTATCTCCCAGCAAAAAACATTCCATCGTTACTTGAAATCCAAAAAGTCGATCATAGTGATTGAGGTGCTTCCATAAAGATGCATAACCACCAAAAACATCTCCCACGGGTCTCCATTCTCTTACTGCAAGAACATAAGAATCTTCAATAACTGGGGATAAATGAGTGAGGTTTAATCTTGTTAATTTTCTATCGGGAGAAAGATAAGGAGATAAAAGATCTAAACATAACATTTTTCTTCTATTTAAATCTTCCCATGCTTTCACTCTTTGGGAAAAATTATCTCTTAGTGCAATCATCCCCCCACAAGAAGAAAAATGATACTCATGATCAGGACGAGTGAGGGCACGTCTTAAGTCACGTTCTGTTATCTGGGGGAGTTCCCCTCTCTCACCCGTTTGACCCGGGGATCCAGAAACAAACGAAACACTAACAAAGACAGCAAACGCAAAAATAAGAGTTTTGTAAACCATGAAACAATTCCTTTAACAGTTGGTGGGACGCCTTACTCAATCAAATGAAAATAAATGCATACCTTTTAACGGGAAATTCGTAAAAAGCGACTCCATCGATGCGTGCGAATTTCATCTCCCGATAATGGCATCAGCCGGGTCAGGTTTTTTTCCAGAGAATCACCCAGCGCATTCATGGTTTTGATAGGATCACGATGGGCGCCCCCTAAGGGCTCCTGGATTATTTCATCGATCACACCTAAACCGTCCAAATCTTGGGCGGTAAGTTTTTGCGCCGTTGCGGCATCCTGTTTTTTCTCAGCCGTTTTCCACAAAATCGATGCACATCCCTCTGGTGAAATAACCGTGTAAATGGCATGCTCAAGCATACAAACACTATTTCCACTGCCAATGGCAATGGCACCACCCGACATTCCCTCACCTGTCACCACACACACGACGGGTACCTTGAGATTCAGGGTAACCTCAATACTTTCGGCGATGGCTTGATGTTGTCCGCGCTCTTCTGCCTCAAGTGCAGGATGGGCACCAGACGTATCAATCAGGGCAATAACGGGAATCTTAAAACGATCGGCGAGCTTCATCAAACGTTGGGTTTTGCGATAGCCCTCAGGCAGAGGCATACCGAAATTATGGGCAATGCGTGATTCGGTGTCACTTCCTTTTTCATGGCCGATCACCACACAGGGTGTTCCCCGAAAACGCGCGAGCCCCCCAATGATTGCCCGATCATCGCCATAATTGCGATCGCCGTGAAGTTCGGTAAAATCGGTCATGAGGTGCGCAATAATTGCCTTGGTGTGCGGCCGCCCAGGGTGACGAGCAACTTGGACTTTCTGCCAGGGGGTAAGGCTGGAATATGTCTTTTTTAAGAGCGTAGTAACTTTTTCACGCAACCGCGTAAGTTCACCTGAGATATTCACATCACGCGATGACAGGTGTTGAAGTTCGGTAATTTTATTTTCAAGCTCAATGATTGGCTTTTCAAAATCAAGATGCTGCATTGATTACTCCTTCGTGAAAATATTTGTACCACGTTGCGCCAGGGGATGACAACTCTCGACCATTTCGCGCAAGTTTTCGGGCAGCACGTGCGTATAAATTTCAGTCGTATTAATACTGCTATGCCCGAGCAATTTCTGAACACTGATAAGATCCGCTCCGCGCTCTAATAAATGGGTGGCAAACGCATGACGAATAACGTGCGGTGACACCTTAACAGGATCAATATTCACAGATAGCGCAAGTTCCTTAATCAACTGATGAAACCGCTGGCGCGTTAAATGCCCCAGCATTCCCCGTGACGGAAATAAAAATTCACTGGTGGGGAGTCCAAACACATTCCGCACAGCCTTGTAACGGTCAATTGCCGAACATGCATGCTGGGTGAGCGGCACCAGGCGCTCTTTATCGCCCTTCCCCCGCACACGAATGACATGATGTCCTTGAACTGTTATGAGCCCATGCATCGGCAAGGAAACCAGCTCACTCACCCGTGCCCCCGTGGCGTACAAAACCTCCATCAACGCGGCCAAACGCAATCCTTCGGGGCGATCATTGGCGTGGGCGGCATGAATCAGCGCATCCACTTCATCGACTGATAAATACTTTGGCAAACTGCGCCCCAGGCGTGGTTTTTTCAGATGCTGAGTAATGTTTTCGCTGACCACACCATCCGCATGTAAAAACGTAAAAAACTGTTTCAGCGCAGAAATCTGACGGCTAACACTGGTGGGTGCTGCCCCGGATTCATAGACTTTTTCTAAGAACGTATAGATCTCATCTTTGCGTAAATCTTCAGGGCTTGTGCGTTTATAAAATGCTGCAATTTTGGCAAGATCGCGAGTGTACGCATCAACAGTGTTTGTGCTACATCCGCGCTCGACCCGAAGCATTTCACAGAATGTATCAATGTGTAGCTGCCAACTCATTCGTTTTCATCACGCCAGTTTTTTTTGATTATCTCAGGATATTCAACCGACATAAAACATAATCCCTCTGAGGGCGCTGTTGGGCCCGCCGCCGCACGATCTTTGGCGGCAAATATCCCGGGAATATCTGTCGGCAAAAGTTTCCCTTTACCCACCCACATGAGTGTTCCCACAATGTTGCGCACCTGATGATGCAAAAATGCCTGTGCCGTCACATCCAAGTGCAATTCATCGCCGTGTTCTGTGAGCGCAATATGTTCCAAGGTGCGCACAGGATTTCTCGCCTGGCATAACTGGGCTCGAAACGAGGTAAAATCATGCGTGCCGGTAAAACATGCGGTGGCCTCGTGCATGGCATCACGATTGAGTGGCACGGGACAATGCCACACCCGATCACGATCATACGCAGGCATTGCTCGGCGATTCAAAATGCGATACCGATACGAACGCCGAAGGGCAGAAAACCGCGCATGGAAATTATCACACACCTGTGTAACCGCAACCACACTAATGCGATGGTGTTGCAACCGACTATTGATTGCTTCACGAATTTGGTAGTCCTTATATTCCCGATCAAAATCAAAATGCGCCACCTGCCCTAACGCATGCACGCCCGCATCTGTGCGACCGGAACCATAAAGCCGAATTGTTTGGGGGTCGCGCGCAATAAAATCACCGATTGCCTGCATAAGCACACCTTGAACCGTGACGCCATTTTGCTGCACTTGCCAGCCTGCAAACGCCGTTCCGTCATACTCGATGGTGAGTTTATATCGCATCGTTAACGCACATGTGTTCCTGGTGTAAATCGAAATCCGCGCAGGAATTCCTGAATGGGCTGCGCACGTTTGTTGGGGCGCTGTACACTCTCAAGACAAAGTGCCCCACCCACCCCCTGAATCATTGTTCCATCCGGGCTAATTGTTCCGACTGTATCCGTAAATGACGGCACAACGTGGGCTTTCAATACCTTGATGTTTTCACCATTATACGCAAAAAATGCACATGGCCACGGGGCATTCGCACGCACATGACGGTCGATGTATTCCACTGATTGCGTCCAATCGATCCGTCCATCATCCCGGGTGAGTTTTCCACAAAATGTTGCCTGATCATCATCTTGTGCCTGCACCTTGATTTTGCCCTGACAGTACGATGCCAGCGAATCACTGAGTAAATCCGCCCCCTTCTCGCACAACACATCATGCAATTCACCGGTTGTTGATGTTGGCGTAATTGCCACAGATACTTTGGCAATCATGGCACCAGCATCCAAATCACGCACCATTTCCATCACGGTAATTCCCGTTTCTGAATCGCCGTTGATGATTGCGGCGTGAATCGGGCTAGCTCCGCGCCAACGCGGCAGCAACGACCCGTGAACATTAACGCATCCATAAGGTGGAAAATCCAGATAATTTGCACGCAAAATTGCCCCATATGCCACGACAACACATACATCAGGTTTCATGCTTTGAAAG
>CAYGTJ010000110.1:0-4287 GCA_964352755.1 uncultured Alphaproteobacteria bacterium | reverse complement strand
GTTATTGCCTCGCGCATAGGTGTGAATGCCCCGGCGCGAACGTTTGGTGCAAATTTCGATTTTCTTGATTTTGTTGCCCAAGCGATTGCGCGCCCTCACCATAATTTAGCGGCCGTTTTCGTGGATGAAGCCCAGTTTCTGACAAAGGATCAGGTTTATCAACTCACCGAAGTGGCAGATAAGCTTCGCATACCAGTGCTTGCTTATGGGTTGCGTTCTGATTTTCAATCTGAACCATTTGAAGGAAGTAAGTACTTATTGACTTGGGCGGATGAGATCCATGAGTTAAAAACGATCTGTCATTGTGGCGCCAAAGCAAATATGAACTTGCGCACTGATAATAATGGTGGCGCTATTTTAGACGGTCAACAGGTTGTAATTGGGGGAAATGAGACTTATGTCTCTTTGTGTCGTCGTCATTACAAAGAAGAAATTGAGAAAGCAGAGTATGTTGCGAATCAAGATCAAGACCAAGAGGTTTGCCAAGCTGCAATATAGGTTATGTGGTATAAAGATTTAACAATCGGAGATATTAAGCTCCAGGGAAATGTTATTTTAGCCCCGCTATCTGGTGTGACAGATCAGCCATTTCGTCGCCGTGTGAAAAAATGGGGTGCGAGTTTGGTCGTGTCTGAAATGATTGCCAGTCATGCGATGATTTTAAATACACGCGCGAGCATTCAAAAGGCACAAGCTGGCCTTGATGAGCAACCCGCAGCCGTTCAATTGGCGGGATGTGATCCTGATATCATGGCACAAGCCGCCCGCTTAAATGAAGAAATGGGTGCGGCCATTATTGATATCAATATGGGATGCCCTGTTAAAAAAGTAGTGAATGGTATGGCGGGTTCTGCGCTTATGAAAGACCTTGACCATGCCCGACGCATTCTTGAAGCAACAGTGAAATCTGTCAAAATACCCGTTACGCTAAAGATGCGCACAGGCTGGAATGAACTCAATAGAAATGCACCCGAGCTCGCAAAGATTGCAGAGGATGTGGGTATTCAAATGATCACGGTTCATGGGCGCACACGAACACAACTCTATAATGGGAAATCAGATTGGCGGTTTATTCGCCAGGTGAAAGAGGCGGTCTCGATTCCGGTAATTGGTAATGGTGATGTGAAGAGTTTTGATGACGTTGATGCATTGTTTAATGAGTCTGGTGCTGACGGCATAATGATTGGGCGAGGATGTTACGGAAAACCCTGGTTGATTCATCATGTGCTGCATTATGGCCGCACCGGTGAAAAACTTCCCGAACCGAGCCTAGATGATCAGCTTGCGGAAATTTTAGTTCACCTGGATGAAATTAATGCACACTACGGTGATTACCAAGGGATGCTTATTGCACGAAAACATATAGGTTGGTACTGTAAGGGTCTAAAGAATTCGGCTGAATTTCGTGGAAAAATCAACTGTGAGGAAGATCCATTGAAAATTAAACCAATGGTTGAACAATTTTTTATGGATGCGATGGCGACTATAAATGAAACCTTACAACAGTGTGCGTAAGAGGATCAAATGACGACAGGTTCGGTAATACGCAAAGATTCTGATCTTCGTGAACTCGTTGATATGACGGTGAAAAATTATCTTGATGCGCACGAGGCAGGGATGCTGCCGCGCAATGCCTATCGCTTGATAATGGACGAAGTTGAAAAAACACTTCTAAGGCGTGTGATGATCTTTACCGATCAAAACCAACTCAGATCGGCGGCTGTTTTGGGCATTAGTCGCAATACACTTGCGCGTAAGTTACGCCAGTATAAGTTACTGCCAAAATCATGAGCACATCCGGCCGCACAATCGATTTTCGTTGGGTGTTGACGCGCTTACGACATCCACGATTGGTGCGGTATTTTCATATTGCAATTACAGGTTTGGCTGTTGTTCTTTTTGCAACAACATTCTGGGCGTTTTTGCAGACTGATCTTTTTGCGAAGAGATCTGCGGGACTGAATTTCTTACTTTACGCAGATATTGCTGTCTTTAGTGTCGTGTTGACGATTTTGGTGCGCCAACTTGTTCTTTTGTTTATGCGGCGGCGCAAAAACATGGCTGGTTCGCGCCTTCATAGTCGCATCGTATTTATGATGGGTATGATTTCTGTGACGCCTCCGGTGATTGTGGCGGCCATGCTTTGGCTTGTGTTTAATGACAGCATTCAAACATGGTTCAGCGATAGAGTTAGCACCGCCCTTAATCAATCAACCGCAGTAGCCGAAGGATACTTTGAAGAGCATAAAAATGTTATCCGTTACAGTGTCGAGGCCTTGGCTCTTGATTTGGCGGCCGATTGGGAAGAGCTTCGCCAGAACCCTGAGGTACTAACACGGATTCTCAATGCTCAGGCAGACCTTCGATCACTGAATGAAGCAATCATTTTTAATCCTGATTCGGTTGTGCTTGCACGATCGCATTTAACCCTATCGCTTGATCTTTTTTGGATAACAAAAGACGACATTCAAAAAGCACGTGATGAGGTTGTATTGTTTACTAGAGACGGTACAGATCGTGTGCGCGCGATGGTAAAAATTCATCCCAATGATAATTTTTATTTACTCGTGGGGCGATATGTTGACGCAAATATTCTCACACGTATTAAAGAAGTGAATGATGCCCAAAGTGAATACTCAACCTTTCGTGATCGTTTAAGCCAGATTCAGATTACACTCACAATTATTTTTGCCGTGTTGACGCTTGCGGTGCTTTTGCTTTCCGTGTGGGTTGGCCTTGGGTTTGCTGAGCAAATTGTTGGCCCTATTAGTGCTGTAATTCAAGGGGCAGAAAAAGCAGCAAAAGGGAACCTGAACCTTCGTTTAAATGTAAAAACAACAGAGCCCGACATCCAGTTGCTCGCCAATACGTTTAATCATATGTTGTCAAGTTTAAGCGTTCAACGTAAAGAGCTTGTCGATGCTCAAGCTCTCAGCGATAAGCGTCGACGTCTCATGCAAACAGTTTTGAAAAGTATTTCGACAGGTGTGTTAACGCTTGATAATCGCAATGTTGTTACGATGATTAATCCCCGTGCCCTTGAGATTCTCAACATACCCAAAAACAAATCCGAAGGTGTGGCGATTACGGATCACATTCATGATATTGAAACTTTGCTGGTGCAAGCGCGTACGCACGGGTTTGTGCAGCGACAGCTTTCCCCTGTTATTAATGGGGAGTTACATCAGTTACTTCTCAGTTTGAGTAAAATTTCAGGACGCAGTGGGGGTGATGATCTGGTCATGACTTTTGATGATGTCACCACACTTGTTCATGCCCAAAAACAGGCGGCATGGTCTGATGTTGCACGGCGAATTGCCCATGAAATCAAAAACCCTCTGACGCCAATTCAACTCTCAGCAGAACGCTTAATGCGGCGCTATGGGCCGAGCAATGACGCAGATAAGGAAAACTTTGATTCGTGCATAGAAACAATTCTGCGCCAAGTAAATCATATTGGCCACCTCATTGGGGAATTTTCGTCCTATGCTAAAATGCCGGAACCTCAGTATCATCAAGAAAATCCCGTTTCTCTGATCAAAGAAATCACCCGTTTTCATGAACAGGCAATGCCCGAATCTGTTACGTTGAAACTTATGTGGATGGATGGGAAATCACAACCGCTGACAGAAAAGAAAGTGCGCGATATTTTGGGGGATTGGCGGTGTGATGCTGATCAAATAAGTCAGGTTCTCGGCAACCTCATCAAAAACGCGGCAGAATCTATCGATGAAGCGGCGTCCAAAGAGGGTCAGGTTTTGCTTAAGGCAATCGCGACCCAGGAAGGTTTTGCAATCGAAGTGCATGACAGTGGCGCTGGATTTCCCGAAGGGCCCGTTGAAAAATTACTCGATCCTTACGTGACCTATAAAAACAATGGCACGGGCTTAGGTCTTGCCATCGTTCATAAAATAATCGTAGACCATGAAGGCAAAATGACATTATTGCCGAGTAAAACCCTAGGTGGGGCATGTGTGCGCTTGACCATTCCCGGGCATATGTTTACGTCTCTGTCGAAATAAAAGTAATCCTAGCTTTTTACAACACTCACCATTGCAGGGCGCAAGAGGCGATCTTGAATCGTGTAACCTGTTTGCATAACGGTTGCCACTGTTCCAGAGGTTTTGTCGGCATCTTCAATTTCCATGACAGCCTGGTGCAGATTAGAATCAAACGGTTTGTTCAAGGCTTCAACGGCCTTAATTTCAAACTTTTTAAAGATAGAAAGAAGTTGTTTTTGGGTCATGTCAACGCCTTCACGAACAGAATCAGGCGAATCTTTCAGAC
>CAYGTJ010000109.1:0-4415 GCA_964352755.1 uncultured Alphaproteobacteria bacterium | reverse complement strand
CCGTAAAGTACTTGAATTTTTCGCCCAAAATTGCTGCAAAATATCTTGAAAAATTCCCTCACTCACAAAGCAAAATTGTCGTTGTACGCCGTACACTTCATGGCTCGCCTGCGGCAAAGGTTTTACGTGCTGGGGATGTGATCCTTAAGGTAAACGGAAAAGACGTCGGGTCAAATATCTGGGTGATTGAAAAAGAATACAGCCTCCCTAAAAAAACAGTTTCATTCACCGTTTTAAGGTTTGGAAAGAAATTAACACTTGATGTTGACCTATACGACGTCGATGCGCACAAGATTCGAAAAATGCTCTTTTTTGCTGGGGGTGTCTTTTATGAAAGCGATGAACTTATTCGTGCGCGCTTGGGAATACTTCCGGGAACACTTTTGCTTTCAAACATCCAGCCAGGCAGTGGGCTTCATCAAAAATTTGCATCCGTAGATATTGCAGGAAAAACCCTGCAGTATTCTGAGATTTTATCAATTAATAACGTTGCCGTTCGCTCGCTTGCTGATCTCACAAAATTTGTCCGCAAACTAAAAGCCGGGGATCATTACACCATGACCTATCGTGCACATAATATTTGGGTAGGATACAACGGTGAAATTGGGCATTCAAAACCGATTATTGTGGCTGAGGGTGATATCCACCAAAGTGATGGGCCGCCACTGATTCACACAATTAACACCACGTCTAAACTCTGGGAAACGCGTCCACTTTGGCTGACGAAATAATCATTGAGGGATTGACGAATTCCCTGTGAAGCGTCATACCTGAGGTTTATAAATGGTGAGAATATTATGAGAGTTTACGCATACATCATTTTAGGGGGCGTATTAGGTGGGTGTGCAATGAATGTCGACAAAGACAGCGGCATTCCCAAAACAATGGAAGAATCCCGCCAGGCAGACGCCGGCAGCTTCCTCGGGCGCGGTATTACAATTGGTGCCACACGTGATCGTAATGATGAAAATTCACGTATCGGGGTCAATAGTTATCTCTGGCAAGCATCCTTAGATGCATTGTCTGAACTGCCCCTCCAGAGTGCTGATTCAAATGGTGGAATTATCATTACTGACTGGCACACAGATGCACAAAACGATCACGAGCGCCTTCACGAGCGCCTTAAGGTGACCATCAACATCCTTGGGAAAAAGCTCTCCCCAAACAATATTCGCGTGCGCGTGTTTCGGCAAAAACAAACATCCGGTCAATGGATTGATGCGCCTGTAAATGCACTGACCAATCGAAATATGGAAGATGCAATCCTGACAAAAGCGCGAAAGCTTCGCATCGCGGCACTTGGAGGCTAAGCATGTCCGGGGAAATTTCGTATACACCGCGGGCAATTGAACGCAAGTGGCAGACCTTCTGGGAACAGCACAAAACATATGTGTCGTCTTCAGAATCAACGGCTGAGAAATTTTATGCCCTCGAAATGTTTCCCTATCCATCGGGTAAGTTGCACATGGGTCACGTGCGTAATTACATGTTGGGTGATGTGCTCGCACGGTTCAAACGTGCGAAGGGCTTTGATGTTTTACATCCAATGGGCTGGGATGCTTTTGGTTTACCCGCTGAAAACGCAGCCATTGAACGCGGGGAACACCCCGGTGTTTGGACATACGAAAACATCAAGGTTATGCGCGATCAATTCAAGTCACTGGGTTTTGCCTTTGATTGGGATAAAGAAATCGCATCCTGCCACCCTGGATACTACGGCCTTGAACAACGCATCTTTCTTGATTTTTATAACAAAGGGCTAATCTATCGCAAAGAAAGCACCGTCAACTGGGATCCTGTAGAAAATACGGTTCTGGCGAATGAACAGGTCGTTGATGGTAAAGGCTGGCGCTCTGGCGCACCTGTGGAACGCAAAACCCTCAACCAATGGTTTGTGAAAATCACACATTACGCAGACGAGTTACTCGAAGGCCTTGAATCGCTTTCGCAATGGCCTGACAAAGTTCGCACCATGCAGCGTAACTGGATTGGCAAATCCGTTGGCATGCGTGTCAACTTTGCGCGCACAGATACGAATGAATCAATAGAAGTTTTCACAACGCGTCATGACACCCTCTTTGGTGCCTCTTTCCTTGCTCTGGCGCCCACGCATCCAATTGCCAACACGCTTACACAATCACGCCCAGATATTGTGGCCTTTATAAAAGAATGCGCAGCCCTTGGCACCGCACAAGAAAACATTGATAAAGCTGAAAAAAAGGGAATAGACACAGGAATTCGCGTGACGAACCCTCTCAATCCCACTCAAGAACTACCTGTGTATTTAGCAAACTTTGTGCTGATGGATTACGGAACCGGTGCTGTTTTTGGTTGCCCCGCCCATGATCAGCGTGATTTTGATTTTGCCCAAAAATATGGCCTGCCAATCACACCGGTCATCGCCCCAGCCACACCATGTGAAACAAACACACATCAGACCTGTGCATACATTGGGACGGGCACCCTAATAAACTCAGGATTTCTTGACGGTCTTTCAAGTGATGCTGCTAAAGAAAAAGTGGCGGCCCTCCTTGAAAAAAACAACCACGGCACACGCAAAACCACCTATCGTCTCCGTGATTGGGGTGTTTCGCGACAACGCTATTGGGGATGTCCTATTCCCTTCATTCACTGTGATACATGTGGAGCGGTACCAGTACCAACGGATCAACTACCTATTACCTTGCCTGAGGATGTAACATTCGACACCCCCGGCAACCCACTTGACCGTCACCCAACTTGGAAAAATGTGGCCTGCCCTACGTGTGGGAAAGATGCCCAGCGCGAAACGGATACGCTCGATACATTTTTTGAATCATCGTGGTACTTTGCACGTTTTTGTGACACTAAAACAACTGACATTGTTGATAAAACTGCCTGCAATCGCTACCTCCCCGTGGATCAGTATATCGGCGGTGTTGAGCACGCAATTTTGCACCTCCTTTATGCACGCTTTTTCACCAAGGCCATGCGCGACTGTGGGTATCTTGATTGCAGTGAGCCCTTCAAGGGATTGTTGACCCAGGGTATGGTTTGCCATGAAAGCTACCGGCATACTGACGGTCGCTGGCTCACCCCCGATGAAATTGCACCAACAAAAAATGGTTATACATGCATCGCTGATGGGACGGGTGTTACTATTGGTCGCTCTGAAAAAATGAGTAAATCCAAAAAGAATGTCGTTGATCCCGAATCAATCATTAATGACTATGGCGTTGATACAACACGCTTATTTATCATCTCTGACAGCCCCCCTGAAAAAGACTTTGAATGGTCGGAAACAGGCTTACAAGGCACATGGAAATTTATGAACCGCCTCTGGCGCACCCTTACACAAACCATTCATATCCCTATATCCTCTTGCACTCCTAAGCCAAATGCCTTTATTAAGGCCGCACATCAACTCTTGCAAAAAACAACAGATAGCATCACCAATATTCATCTAAACTTATACGTTGCCTCATTGCGTGAGTTTACAAACTTATATGAGCGTGCAGTAAACGAGTCTGCAGACAATGCAACGCTAGATGTATTGCGCAAAATGCTCCTGACTATTGCGCATCCAGCAATCCCCCATACAACGGCCGAACTATGGAAAACGTTTCACTACGAAGGCAACCTTCACGATGAAACCTGGCCAGAGGTTGATCACGCCCTTGCCAAAGATGAGATGATCAAAATTGCGGTACAGGTAAATGGTAAGCTTCGTGGTACGATCGATGTGAGCCCTGATATTTCGAATGATGATCTTCAAGCGTGTGCGTTAAACCTTGATAATGTAAAGCGCTTTCTAAGCGACGTTCAGGTGAAAAAAGTAATTGTTGTGCCCAAAAGGATTGTGAACATTGTCGTTTCTTCGTAACTTATTTCTAAGTTCCTTCATGGTTGTATTATCCGGATGTGGATTAACCCCCCTAAACACCCTCACACACGATGGTAATGCACTCAGCAAACTCGATGTTTTTGTGGCCATTATTCCAACAAAACCAGGTGTGTTATTGCGCCAACATTTAGAATCTTCATTAACCCAAGGTAATCGCACACAAACAGCACGTTATCTTTTGCGGGTAGATTATAAAAGCACCGAACGCGCCACCGTTGTCTCAACAAAAAACACCGATAGCCGGAGCGAAGTTGAGAGCAGCGCTGCGTTCACACTTGTTGACACCAAAACAGGAAAAACAATATTCAATGGAAACTCTGTTTTACACAATGGCTATTCAATCGGTCAACAAACAAGCTTTGCCGCCTATTCCACGCACATTTCTCAACGTGATACGGAAGAAAAAATCCTAAGCCACCTCGCAGAAGACATTTCCCATCAGATTCGCGTCTTTCTTGCCCAACGTGATTTTAAAAAGCATGATGGCGCGTAATGAAAATAAACGCGCAACGCTTAACGTCCTATCTTTCGT
>CAYGTJ010000108.1:0-4538 GCA_964352755.1 uncultured Alphaproteobacteria bacterium | reverse complement strand
GTTGATCTCCAGTGGAAAGCCATTGATGAAGATATCGCAGAAGTTGCGAAAAAATACGGGCTTGCCAGACGTACGGCATTTGCCGATCCACCAACCGCCAGCGGCATCGAACCTGAGGCATTAATTGAGAAAGAACCTGTAACAATTATTTACTCACAACATGGGTGGATTCGTGCACAAAAAGGACACAATGCCGACGTGAACGATCTTAAATTCCGTGAGGGAGATGCGTGCGCACATATGCTTGATGCGCAAACAACGGATAAACTCATGGTGCTGACCGATGATGGTAAAGTATATACGTTGGGTATAGATAAACTCCCTGGAGGACGTGGCTTTGGTGAACCGCTTCGCGTTCAACTCGAGTTGCCGTCTGAGGTTCAAATTGCAGACATGTTTATCGCAACCAATGGCGCCACCTCAAAACGCCTCATTGTTGCGTCAGATGGGCGTGGGTTCTGCGTGCTCGAAAGTGATCTCATTGCCCAAACACGCCAGGGCAAACAAATTATGAACGTACCCAAGGGGATTAAGGCCATAAAGGCACTTGCACACACAGGTGACACGGTTGCCCTTTGTGGATCAAATCGCAAAATTTCATTCTTCCCGCTGGAGGAAGTCCCGACCTTACAACGTGGACGTGGTGTTATCTTGCAAAAATATACATCCCCCCAAACAAACGTCACCGATGTGATCATCATGAACGCCGATGATGGCATCATGTGGAAGGGACGCACTGCCGAACGTCCCTTTAATGTGCGCTTATGGATGGGCAAACGTGCCCAAGTTGGCCGCACAGTTCCCACTGGATTTCCACGATCCGGCAGATTCGATAGTTTGTAATAGCACTCTGCACGCACAGCATTTTCCTTGATCATCCCATAGCTTTAGCTATTACTGTATTAAAATATGTATTTAATTTAAATTTATGATAAATTTTAATATTTGACTTTTAAAGCATAATAACTACTTATGCTTGTAGTTTATACTAGTTTTTATTTTGATTAAGTTATTTTTTACGCTTGCATTTATCCTTTCTCTTGCAGACGCATCCTCAAGCTCATCGTCCTCGAGTTCATCTTCTTCAGCAGTACCTTTGCGTGAAGACTCTACAAAGCGTGAAGCCCTGCCTCCATTAGGCTCTAAAAACCCTGAAGAAAGAGAACCGCATGCAAAACGTGGGGTAGCCCCAGCAGAATCCCCAGCAGAATTTGCCGCCGTCGGTGAAAAAGCCGCAGCCGCCACCTCCCCTCAAATGCCCTGGTCATCTCTCCCTCAACTACCAGCTCAGGCCGCACAAGAAAATGATGCACACCTTGTCCCCGCAAATGTGTTCGGACTTGTTCCCTTAGCAGGTGGAGGAACCGCAACAGCCACAGGTCGAATCGGTGGAAGAACAGCAGATCTCGATACATCCTATCAGATGGACGATGATGATGACGAGGCTAGCGAAGATGAAGAAGAAGATGACAAGGGTGGACCTGAGGCGCGCGATGCCAGTTCTCGAGGTCATTATGGAAGAGTAGTTTCGTTTACCGAAGAGTTAGTCCCAGAACCAGCTGCTGCCGCTGCATCTTCAGCCACGGGAGTTCCAGGATTACCTGACTCGACATTCAGTCACTTTTTACATGTTGTGGGTGGCGTTCCCCTCAGTCGCCCAGCATGGGCACCCTCCGCGGGAGAAGCAGCTGCATTGAGGGCAATAACAACACCGAAAAAGGAAGGACGCCCAGAATTCCGTCGCCGAATGCTTCACAATCATTATTGTATGATACTTGGTCTACTTCGCGATCACGCACACGCAGTTCTATCAACGCGTGGGATTTCCGCTTCTGATCTTTCCAAGCATACAGTTAATCTGGTGCGCAGTTGGGTCAGATTTTCTTCTGACGATCAAGCATTGGCTGAACTTTCCCACGCAACAGGCGCACCAGAAGATGTTCCTGATACATTCTCACCCGCTTTTCGCTCACGCATGCAGGATATTAGAACAATTCCTGAAACATGTGCTCTGGCCTTACTAAACACCACCGGACTTAACCTTGCAAGGGAGGCATCCCTTATCACAACAGATCACGAGCTTCGAAAGCTAAATGGCACACGAGCACGCACGAAGGAACTTGAGCACTTAATATCTTACCCTTTTGGTACTGTAGTACGTAACACAATGAAGGATGATGGAACTCTCCCTGCTGAATTTACATTTCCTGCAGAACTAACGACTGCTTGGCTGGTAGATCAACAAACCCAATGGAATGATAAACTGAGAACATTCTCACACGAAATAAATACTGATGGCTTGGCCACAACACGTGAACACATTGAAGAACGTTTTTTGACACTACTGTCACCGTTTTGTTTGCACACATGTGTCAAAACTTTTGATCGGCGCCCTCAAATGTTTTATTATCCCGTATGTTTATTTTTATCCACTGATCTCTCCCCCCGCGATGAACTACAAAGACAAAAGGATAATCTCATCCGTGGTATATCTCCAACCGTACTTAATCAGCATGGTGAAGTTGAAAAAACGCATGCCCACCATATTGGCCAGGCACCTTTATCATCAGCAGTCTTTTTACTCCCGCATATGCATTTTTCACGTACTTGCCCCCTTCATCCCTATGGAAATGTTGATAAAACATTGATCGACAAAGGTGAACGTATAAAATTTGGAATGCGACGCAAAGCTGCCCTCGTAAGATTTGGACAAATGATCGATGGTTTCCTCCATGGTCTGGATGATGCGCCCGAACCAGCCGCCGCGGCAGCTGCTGCGGATCCTGCATCATCATCATCATCTGCCGGCGCTGAGCCAGATACTGCTGCACTTGCTGATCCAGATTGGGACGGCGCAAGTGTCAAAAGCTGCGCATCCGATGAAGATTGTGATAATGGCGATGATCATCGCTTTTTAGAGGAATAGTAAAATCAAACGCGTAATCTTACTCAGGTTACTTCTTCGGTCTCTTCGTCCTCTGCGATATCTTCCCCCTCGTCCTCAGGGGCATCCATAAGGGGAAGCCCCGGGAGTTGTGCCGGTCCATTTGTTTCTATTGATTCAGTCTTTGCTTGATCATTTTTGGTCTTCCGATCATCTTGACGAGCATCACTGAATATACGTTTTACAATTCCCGGCGCCAATGCACTAAGCGGGTTGCTAGTCACCTGAGGATCATCATAAGTACCCTGCAACGCAAAGTTAAACGCAACCAACCCACGCCCTGGGCCACCACTCAAAATATGACCAACCACAGGGATATAACCAATAGCGGCATTTAAGCCATATGCCGGAATAACGGTTCCAGTAATATCCAGTTGCTGGGTATCAAGTTCAACGGTTCCCTCGTAGGTAAACCCAACAGACAGACTCGCCGCACGCCCTTGAAGCAACGTTAATATATCATCATGATAACGAAAAGATCCCGTGACCGAACTCAAGACAACGCCCTCTTGCTTTGAGAATATTTCAGTGATCGCTGTGGGAGACAGAACCTTAAGTAAGCGGATAACCGGGGGTGCATTTGCAAGTACGAAATCCTTGAGCTTGTAACGGCCCTTCCATCCTTTGTTTCCATCAATCCGGCGGGTTAGCGATACGTCCACCTGGGAACTTTTCACGTGTGTTTCAAACTCAAGTGCCGCAAATAATGATTCAAGATTTTGCGCCGACAACTTATATTCAATATCGCCCGAATCGAGGCGCTCAACGCGCAGCTTAAAGCTATCCGTTTCCTTGTCACGCATGCGATTTCCATCTAGGTTCCCAGCTACGATATCAAATCCATCCAGGGTGATTTTTCCAGACAACTCATCAAGAAGTGTCTTTCCATCATAGGACACAGTATGAAATTTGAGATTCAATTTATGGAGGTTATCTGCTTTCCTATTCGATTCAGGATTATTGCTCTGGGAATTTTTTGCGGCGATCTTCATCGCGTCCTTAAGGTCAATGTGCGTAAAGCCAACATCCGTCTCACGCCCCTTTTGCTTTGATTGGATATAAACAATATCAATGTCATTTTCTGGATAGTTCAACGTGAAATTTGCGCGCTTCATAAGACGTGTTTTTGCACCCCACTCTGCGTGCGCATCAAGATGAATCCGTTCACTTTCCTGGATTTCAGCGGCGTCGATGCGTATAATATCATCATCATTCATCGTAAGCTTTACACGTAAAACCGCAGATTCATCGTATGGTTTGTGGAATTTCACAACAGGTAAATCAAGAAGTACAGGTGTCAAATTAATGCTAGTCTCAACCGATCCATTTGGTTCGCCCGCGAGTCTATTAAACGCTTTGCGCACCAATGTAAGAGGTGCTTTGCCCGTAAGAGTGCCGGAAAGCTGAGGAGATATGCGCACTAAATGCGTATCGGTCACATGCGTGGCAAGCGTTATTGTTCGGCGTTCCTGATCCTTAAACGCCACGCCCTCAACCCAAAACCGATCCTCAGCTTCGATCGAAACTTCTTCACCAAGACACATCCCCTTTCCTGAAAGGTAAAGACGTGGCTTTTCTCCGGTATTTGTAATAT
>CAYGTJ010000107.1:0-4541 GCA_964352755.1 uncultured Alphaproteobacteria bacterium | reverse complement strand
CGCTGGATTTAATCGAGGGTTGCGGGACATGGCGCGCGAAATGGATCCCACAGAAGCAAATGCACCAGAGATCAATAATGCAGTAGAGAGAGTTACATTTAATTCTGAGGAAAGAGATAGGTTAGTTTTGTGGAGAATGGCTTATGCCCACACAGGATGTGTCATTGATGATCAAACCACACCCGGTGAGGATGACGATGCCAGCGCAGGAGGTGCCGCAGCGGCCTCGGCGGCAGGAAGTGCCTAAAACCACCAGCTTATAGAATAAACGCAAACAAAAAGCCAGGCATATCGCCTGGCTTTTTTGTTTATCAATAATTGCCAGAAAAAACACCTTTAATTTATCTAAAAAATAATATACTTTTAGCACTTACAAATGGAAAATATAAAATGATAAAAACACAGGTACTACTATTAACGCTAATTATGGCATCTTCACTGTGCCTACATGCCTCTGAAACAGGAGCCGCAGCTGCGGCAGCTAGCTCCGCCGATGAGAGTGCAGATGCTAGGGCAACCTCAGCAAGTCGTACGGTTACTACACCTAGATCTAGTGTAACCATTAAGCCTGATCAGTCTACTTCTGGGAATGTGAGGACAGCAAAAGATATGAGCGCTGATCTTGAGGCATTTGCCTCAGATCCTTCAGCACGTTTAGATCTGCAAACTTCTGGACTTGCTGTGAACGCTCTTCTCCTCTCAGATCTAAAAGATACAGGTCTGATAGAACGCGCCATTAAACGCCCCCTTGCGGAAGGTTTACCTCCCATCATCTCGGATCAGTTTTTGCGTGCACTCGTTCGTAGAATTACCGCGACAAAAACTCTTGAGGAAGCAAACGCAATTGCAGGTCCCGCACAGTCACTTGCCGTAGCCTGCATAGACCGCATAAAGGAACTTATGGGTGAGACTCCCTTCGGTTTTGGATATTCACCTTCATCTCTTTATTGCTTAATCATGGATTTTGTGGCTTCCCATGAGAAACATCCAGAAATTATAGCTGCTCTCACGCCAGCACTCGCAGAAATATTACCCCACCTCCCCGCCATGTATAGTCCACTCGATCCCCGTGCGTTTGCAGGTGCGGTTGGTACTGATCGCGAAAGAGAAGCCCGCATAGAGGCGATCTCTAATATTATACCAGATAAAATGTACCAGGAGCTACGAGACTCTTTTTCTCGCCAAACAGTCTGTTGTGCTAGAATTCTTGCGGAAAATGGACTTTATCAAGCGTTGCGAGACATGGCGGACGCGATGGATCCCGCAGAAGCAAATGCACCAGAGATAAAAGCTGCAGTAGAGAGAGTTACAGGTGATGCCGGCGCAGGAGGTGCCGCAGCGGCCTCGGCAGCAGGAAGTGCCTAAAAACACCCGCTTATAGAATAAACGCAAACAAAAAGCCAGACATATCGCCTGGCTTTTTTTGTGATGTTTTAGGTGCTGTGCGTAAAACGTCGACTGCAATATGGGCACACAATCACATTTGATTCATCAAACTTTATGTACACGCGCGGATGATTAAGATCACCGTAGCCGCCACATGAAACCTGGGGTTCGTCCGGTTTAACCGTTACAAGATCTGTATCATTTGCATATTTCATAGGAGGCATCAAACCTTGCGAAATTTATTAATCTATATGATAAAGGTTTGTGGTTATTAGATAAAGAATATTTATGTCCCGGACATTTTTACGCTCCCTGAACGTCATGCTCATCATCATTGTGCTCATTCTTGGATATGCCTTGATTGAGACAGGATACGCATTTTTGCAATATGATGCATCCCTTCAGAAATCTACATTTGATAAAAACACTGGGTCTCATGCGCCTCTCGTGCTGATTTCCTACGCAGATGGGCCTGAGGTGTTTTACCGCAATCAGCGAGCGCTTGCGAACTCAGCCATGACGCGTGGGGTTGATTTTGTGCTTAACTATCAACGCGCCCACATTGCCCCCGAATTTATCGCGAAAAACAGGCACATATTTGCTCATAAAAAAGGTGCCGGCTATTGGTTATGGAAGCCCTGGATTATCAATCAAACACTCAAAACCATGCCTGAAGGCACACGTGTGATTTATGCCGATGTCGGGTTTGTGATGAAAGGATCACTAAAGCCACTACTGAACCGTTTAAATAAAGCCGATATCGTACTCAGCGAATATGAAAATGTGCGTGTCTATGGACGTCAAAAGCATGCGACCACGCGTGCTGTTTTTAAAAAACTAAACGCAGACCGACCTGAGGTATGGAATGACACGCGTGTTCTGGGTGGATTTATGATTCTGCGCAACTCACCCAAATCACGTGCGTTTATTGGCGAATGGTTGCGCCACTGCCAAGACCCTTTACTCCTCACCGATGCGGATGATGGCTATGAACAACTGGCGGAGTTTAAAAGCCATCATCATGATCAATCTATCTTGAGCGTAATGGCATCCCTTCGCAAAGACATCCCCCGCATTGGGTATGACACCCATCTTGCAAACACAAACTTGGTCTGGCATCACCGCCGGTCAGGGGCAAAAACAGGTGATACAGGATTCATCTGGACGATGCTCAGTCATCATTATGCCCACAAATTGCCAAAGCGTCTGCGCCAAATCTATAACTGGATTGCGTGTAAGCTTTACAGCTAAGGGAAAATTTCCGCTATATTAGTCTTGACGAGGAATGGCAAGTCATGTAACACCTTATGAGTCATTTGCGGGTGTAGCTCAGTTGGTTAGAGCGCCGGCCTGTCACGCCGGAGGTCGCGGGTTCGAGTCCCGTCACTCGCGCCACTTATCTTTATGACGCGTTTATATACTCCCTCTTCCCCAATGATGAATCACCGCTTGACGAAATTGCGTTTAGGCATCACATATGTGCTATGACTGATGCAAACCAACATACCTTTAAAATTGATCGCGATGCGGAGGATATCACATCTTCGTGTGTGGGTAAGCGTGTGGACACGGCGCTCACGCTCTTGCTGCCCGATATTTCACGCACGCAACTGCGCAACTTGATTGAAAAAGAGTTGGTTTTACTCAACGGCACCCCATGTACGAAACCAAGCCACAAACTGGTTAACGCAGACACACTTGCCCTAACGATCCCTGCCCCGGTGCCAACACACATTAGCGGTGAGGAAATCCCCCTTGATATTGTCCACGAGGATGACGATGTAATTGTGATCAATAAACCCGTAGGGCTAGTGGTGCATCCAGGTGCGGGCAATCGATCGGGCACACTTGTGAATGCATTGATTCATCATTGTGGAGAGTCACTCTCAGGAATCGGCGGTGTGGAACGTCCGGGTATCGTCCATCGCCTGGACAAGGACACGAGCGGCCTAATGGTGGTTGCCAAAAATGACTATGCCCATCAACATCTGACCAAACAGTTTGCCAAGCGAACCTTAGGGCGCACCTATCTTGCACTCCTCTGGGGTGTTCCTAAACCACTGACCAACACGATTAATGCCCCTATCACCCGGGCACGTCACAACCGACAAAAAATGACAATTGCACGCAAAGATGGCAAAGAAGCCATCACCGATTACGTGGTTAAGGATATCTACGCCAATGAGGTCGCGAGTCTCGTTGAATGCACACTGCACAGCGGGCGCACCCATCAGATCCGTGTGCACATGGCGTCTATTGGTCATGGTGTGGTCGGCGACACGACCTATGGGCGTTTGCCTCGATTCCCAACAACGGGACTTCGAAATAGCATCACGCAGCACGTTAGCAGAAACTCTCACCAACATTTACATGCGTATAAGCTGAAATTTATTCATCCAACGACAAAAGAAGATGTTGAATTTACGGTAGAAACCCCCGATCTTTTTGCCCAATTTTTACAAATAGTCAAATAAACTTGTAATATTTATATATTTTTGTTACTATAGTATAAATTTATACTGGCAACATATGGATTTAAATAAGTTTAAACGCCCTATTTCTCCGCTTTCTGGTGAGGACTCACTTTCGCATTACATCCGAAGTGTTAATAAATTTCCTGTTTTAACGCCCGGAGAGGAAGAAAAACTCGTCTCACTTTGGATTGACGAAGGGAATCTTGAGGCTTCAGAAGCCTTAATCAACACGCATTTGCGCTTAGCGATCAAGATTGCGAGTGGATATTCTGGGTATAATTTCCTTATGGCTGAACTTATTTCCGAGGCAAGTATTGGGCTTTCGTTAGCTGTTCAAAATTTTGATCCCTCCCAAGGGGCACGCTTTTCTACATATGCGACCTGGTGGATACATGCGCAACTTAAACAGTACGCCTTACGAAACTGGTCAATGGTAAAAATTGGAACTACACGGGCGCAAAAGAAGCTCTTTTTTGCTCTGCGTCGGGCAAAAAGTAAAATTCAAGGCGAATCCACGCACACATTGACCCATAGCGAGTTAAGCAAACTGTCAAAAGAGCTCGGTGTCACCACCCACGAAATTGAAAGCATGGAACAACGCATGGGGGGACGTGACTTTTCGCTACAAACGCCTGTTGGATCAAATGAAGATGGCGAAGAAACAACCTTTGAAGATATGAC
>CAYGTJ010000106.1:0-4562 GCA_964352755.1 uncultured Alphaproteobacteria bacterium | reverse complement strand
TAATGAGCATGTTAGGGGATACAATATAGTTCGCGAATCACGGAAAGCCTGATAGTAACGATCATATAATGTAAGTTCATCATATCGTGCGGTGAGTAACTCTCTGGCGGCTCTAATCCCTCTTGCGATAAGTCCTCGATGAATAAATCGCTGAACAAGTGTACACTCTGTTGTTATGTCGAGGGAGGCAGCAAGGCGCTCAAATGATATTTCTGGGCGATCAGTAATGCGTTCTCCGATCCTTCCTGATAAACGCAACCGTGGTTGCCATACTTTTAAATGCTGGTGGATTATGTTTGATTCAATACTTCCTGGAATATATTCAGTTGGAAGTGTAATTCTATGTGTCCTGGCAATTGATTTACGAAAAGCAATTATGGCACATACGTCAGTATGGATCTTGCGACCAATGTGTAGAATGTCATTAAAGGCTCTCTTTTGTTCCTGCTTAATGGTTTCGGATGTAAAGTGGTAGTCTGCTGTAAATGGCAAAACAGCAACAACTCCAAAAGTATTTCGACGCCGAAGTGTGCGCAAGGAAACACAGCCTTTTTTTATTTGCTCAGCTGTTGCTGAATGCGTAGAGCTTGCACGAACAGGTGAAGCCGATCGTCGGGCAACGGTGGACGGGCTTAGGTCTGATTCATCCTTTTCAGGAATAATCGGGAGAGCATGAATGGTAGAATACTTTTTTGCTTTCTCGCCTGCATAGGGACGTAAGGTTGATCCGTAAGTGGTCGATATTCCAATAATAAGTATAAATACTAAAAACATACAAAACTTATTTTTTTATAAGCATATTCATTGAATGTGAAGATATTACTAATTAAGGTTCCAGTTCGCGACCCTTTACGTCAAAAAGAATAGGAACTTCAAGGAGTTTATCATCTTTATAATGCGAAACACGACTTACGGTTCCGTTCTCAAAATACGCGATTAATGTGCCCTCGCGTTTATCTTTATTGTAACTGCTTTCCTCAAGTGCTGCACCTGAAGGATAGTAAAGCGTTGATTTCCCCTGTTTTTTACCTTGATAGTAGTTAATATCACTTACCTTATTGCCTTCATCATCAAAACTGGTTTGTAAGCCGTGTTCTTTCCCATTTTGAAAGTTCACAATCAAGGTTAGATTCCCAGATGGATTATAATAGCGCATCTCACCCGTTGGGGATCCATGTTCATAAGGAATTTCACAGAACAAATCACCGTCTTGATAGAATTTTCCTAAGCCGTGGAGCTTACCCTTCACATAGTTAAGCTCGTGTAATAAATGTCCATCTTCATATTGTTTGAACGATCCGTGGAGAACACCGCCTTCGAAATTCATTTCTTGGATAAGGTGGCCTTCGTCATTGTATATTGCGCCTGGCCCATCTAGTATTCCATTCTCATATGTATATTTTTGGGTCACGGTACCATCGTCGTTTGCCGTTTCGTGCTCGCCGTTTAGTTCATCAGGGGTAAACTCGAGGGGGTCATCTACATCGTCAGGGGTAACGCGTGTTCCTGTCGATTGTGGTTGTGCCGCTGTTACGAGGGTCTCAATTTTTTCACTTACTTGATCCTCAACAATCTCTTCAGGTGTTGGGATGTCAAGTGCCTCAGAAAGGTCTTGTGCAAGATTTGTTGTCATTCTTTTGCTCCTAGCCCAACATTACCGGCATGCCCTTACCAATAAAGGGGCCTGACGATTTATTCATAATGATTGCACCTTTGGTCATGGCAGCCGCATCTGCTTTTACCATGACTGTAGGGCCTTTCACCATGACGGCTGCACCTGCTTTTAGAATGAGCGCAGCTTTCGACTCAATCTTAAAGATCGCACCTTCCATCATTGCCGGGCCCTTGGATTTCACATTCAACATGCCGGCATCAATTTTTGCGGGGCCTTTGACACTGATGGCCATTTGGGCGGCTGAAATTTTTAAGGCAACTTTTGCTTTCATGTTGATGTTCATCCCTTCAAGATCAAGATCACCAGTTGCTTTGATTGAGGCATTTCCAGTGACTTTGATGTCCCAATCTTTTGTGACATTTTGTTTGAAAGACGCTTTGTTCGTGTGTTTTTCATCTTTTTTCACAAAGACGCTTCGTTTGCCGTTTTTGATGGCAATGACCTGGTTGCCCTTATCAATCGTGATGGTTTCATTTCCGGATTTGATCGTGAACTTGTGGTTTCCCTTGTCCATCTGAACGCTACGATTACCCTTTTTTATCGTAATTTCCATGTCACCTTTTGTGATGGTAAGGCTGTGGGTGCCTTCCTTCATTTCGACAGTGTAATTCCCTTTGCCTTTACCTTTGGCGAGGAGTTTTTCCGTGCGCGATCCCTTATCAATGGTAAGTAAATCATCACCCTTACCGTTAACGGGTTTATCATCACCTTTGATGTGGACAACCCGGTCGCCGCGTTCAATCGTTTTCTCGTCACTTCCCTCTTCAACTAGAGTTGTGCGCGTTTCATTAACAACAGTATTCCAATCTTTTTCGGCGTGAAGGTAAATCTCTTCTTTTTCATATTTATCTTCAAATCGCAGCTCATTTGATCCCTTGGGTTTACCCTTAGGAGTGCCGATGGATTGGGTTTTAATCGTGCTTTTTGTGGGTTCTTTGGGAAGATAAGGCGGCATGTGTGTGCCATTGTACACACATCCTGTAATAATGGGTCTGTCGGGGTCACCGTTGAGAAAATTAAGAATGACCTCTTGCCCGATCCGGGGAATAAATACAAAACCCCATCCTTTGTCACTCCAGTTTTGACCAACGCGCACCCAACATGAAGATTTCTCATCACCCTTTTTCTCAGGATCCCAGTGGAATCTGACTTTTACACGGCCGTACTTATCCGTGTAAATTTCTTTATTTTTAGGCCCTGTGACAGTTGCGGTTTGGGTGCTTGAAATGTGTGGTTTTTGTGTTTGGCGCGGGGGGCGAAAGTCGCAATCAGCAGGAAAAGACTCAAAATCATTTTTATAAACAAGAGTTTTGTTTGCTGTAGGTTCCTTCATATCTCCTTCGATAACGTGACGCACCCGTCGCAAAACGTATTTCCCGTTGAAGCTTTTGCGTGTGTGCCCTTTGAGTGTGAAGGCTTTGCCTGGATGGAATCCGGGGAATGTACTGCCCCCGCTAAGGACATCCATATGTGCCTCTTGTTCTTCAAGGCGCATATCTGCATAGGATTTATTTATGGCCTTGCTTGGGTCTTCTTCAAACCCTGTTTGTGCAGGGTATTCGACCATTTCGCCACCAACGTATTTGCCTTTGACCTCACTATTGATGCCCGTGGTTGGGGTTTTAAAATTGTAATCCATCATCGTATATGATTTGGGTATCACTTGATGATCCATCCGAACCCCTAATAGGGTATGTAAGAGCCCCGGGGTTGAGCTGGATGTTTGTATTTCGACCTTTGGGTCTTTTTTATAGTAGGGCTTAAATGCGGCATTACTATCGGTAAAGATAAGTGTATGCCCATCTTTTTCTTGGTTAAAGTGAAAGGATATTCCTTCCTCTTCCATCAAGCGTTGCAAAAAATCGTAATCGCTTTCGCCGTATTGGACGCAGTATTCGCGCTTTTCTTTGCCTCTGGTTTTTGTTTCGTCCTTAAATTTTTTAATATTATGAAACTTGAGGACTTCTTTGAGGATTTCTTTCACGCTTTTTTTCTGAAAAATCCAGTATGTTTGTGTGAATTTTAAGAGCCATAATTGGGGAAAAAGCGTAAAACGATAATAGGTGGTTTCCATATCATTGACAGTTTCGCGTTGGGCAATATGTCCAACAACACCCTCAAAATAATGCTTTTCTCCATCAAACTCACATGTAACCTGAAGAGGTTTTCCCATCCAATCCTTAAATTTAAGTTTGTCATCGTCCGCGATCAGATCAAATGTTGTTTCAAAAAGTTCGCTTAACCCTTCGTTACACGTCAAGCGTTGCAGGGCAAAGCCTTTGTTTCCAAGCTTTGTCGCAAGATTTAGCGTTACATTCTTTTGCGTTTTCACGTCGACAGTCGCCATACTCACCCCCCTAAAGTGCACACCCATGATAGCGAATGTGAAAGCCCTTGTCGATTAGGCTCTTATTGTCTATATATGGTGAGTGTCGCGCCCGTAGCTCAGCTGGATAGAGCGCAACCCTCCGACGGTTGAGGCCAGGGGTTCGAATCCTCTCGGGCGCACCAATTGACGCACCAGCTTCATCTTCGTTTTTGTCTCAGAGATGATGGTCAATTATAAATAAGTTAAATACACCTGCAATCAAGATCAGTATTAAGGAGAGAAGTGTGCACACAGTGCCGCCAATGCGTCCTATTGGGCTGTAATTTGAAAAACCAAATGCATATCCATGCAAGATTCTTCCCACGATAAAGCCCCCACCGCTGAGGTTTAGAATTAAGGCATCAATTCCTTGTTGTTCCGCAAGAAATAACAGAATAAGAAATATTGGTGTGTATTCAGCAAAATTTCCATGCCCGCGAACCGCACGCGTGAGTGAGTCGGGGGTGTCCGCTGACAGCTTGAGAAATTTAAAAACAGGATTTCCCCGAAGAGTAATCA